>JANMWU010000861.1:0-2004 GCA_031380785.1 Gemmatimonadaceae bacterium | reverse complement strand
CAGCAGGCCATCGACGCGGCGCGATTCCGTCATCTGGACGGCTTGCGGGTGGCGATCGAGTCGCCGGTCGGTGACGACGTTCGCGCCGCACTGCAGAGGCTCGGACATCAGCTTGTCGACGAACGAGCCATTTCGTTTGGCGGCGCGCAGGCGATCGTCCGTCTGGCGAAGGGTTACGCGGGCGGCAGTGATCCGCGCAAGGATGGAATGGCGGTCGGTTATTGACACGGCCGCCGGATGCCGAGCCCGGGGTGGGCTTGTGTCCTTGCCAGACGACGGGATGCATGAGAGTCTGATCCAATGAACACGCTCGGCACGCCTGAGAGCATCACCGGCGACGCCTACACGCCAGCCGTCTGGTCGAGGCCTGATCCCGCCCTTGCCGCCGCCGGTATGGAGGGTGAGTTCGTCGTTGCGCGCGTGCGTGTCCTGGCAATGGCCATGATTCTGCTCGCACCCACCTGGAGCCTGATTCAGGCGCCGCAGGATCCGGCGCATGTCTCGGGCTTTCTGGTGACACTCGTCGCGGCGCTGATGTCGGTTGGTATCTGGTGGACGTTGCGGCGCGGATACTGGCAACCGTGGGTGAGTTTTGCGTCGAGTGCCTTTGACGTGTCGATGGTGACGCTGGCGCTGATCACATTTCTGATCGTCGCATCGCCGATGGCAGCGCTGAACTCGACCGTCACGTTCGAGATGTATTTTCTGGCAGTGGTCGCGACCAGCCTGCGCTACGACGCGCGTATCTGCATCGTGATCGGATCGCTCACCATCGTCGAATTCGGCTGTCTATGGCTCTTTGCGGCGCTGCGATACGACCTTTCGACGCCGACATTCATTGGTTCATCCGGCCCGTACGCGCCGGTTGATCTTACGACGCGACTGATACTGCTGGGCGTGGCGACGATTCTCTCGGTGACGATCGTCCGACGCGCGCAGCGGCTGCTCTACCTCGCGTCACGCGACCGCCTGACCGGGTTGTTCAATCGCGGGCATTTTGATCGCGCATTGGCGTCGGCGAAAGACAGCGCAGCACGGGATGGACGACCGCTGTCGGTGGCGCTGCTGGACATCGACCATTTCAAGCAGATCAACGACGCCCACGGTCATGCACTCGGCGACGCGGCACTGCGGCGTGTGGCCGAGCTGCTTGCAGCCGCGATGCGCAGAACTGACATCGTTGCTCGTTACGGCGGCGAAGAGTTCATCGTGCTGATGCCGAGCACGACCTGCAGCATCGCTCTGGCCCGGATTGAGGGGCTGCGACAGGAGGTGTCTGCGACACTGATCGATCTTGGTCACGGCGAAGGCCTGCGCATCAATTTCAGCGCCGGCATTGCAGGCCTTCCGGATGACTCCACGGCCGCCGCGTCGCCGAAGGATCTGGTCAACCTTGCGGACCAGCGTTTGCTGATGGCGAAGCGGAATGGACGCGGGCGATGCGTTGGCATTGGCGATGCAGTTCCGGCATCGATTCAGTACGGAACCGTGCGATGAGATTCCTGCGGGCGCTGGGCGCGGTGTCACACCGATGAACGTCTGGACGCTTGCCAGCGGCAGCGCCGCGAACGCGCTGGTGATCGAGTCGAGTACAGGTGAGCGGCTGCTGGTGGACTGCGGACTCGGGCCGCGAGCGCTCGCCGGAAAGCTGCGCGCCGTCGGCATTGCACCCGAGAGCATCTGCGGCGTTGCGATCACGCACGAACACTCGGATCACATCCATGGACTGAAGCAGGCGTGTGACAAGTGGCGATGGCCAGTGCTGGCCAGCGCCGGGACGCACGTCGAACTCAGTGCGATGGGTGTTGGCGGAAGTGCCGGCGGTGGTGCGCGACGCGTGGTGCTGACGCATGCACAGACGACGGCGCATGACGGATTTGACGTGACCGGCATCCGGATCTCACATGACGCCGCGGAGCCGATGGCGTTTGTCGTGACGTGTCGCGCCAGCGGAGCACGTGTGGCGGTGGCAACTGACATCGGTGAGATCTCAACGACGGTGCT
>JANMWU010000844.1:0-7970 GCA_031380785.1 Gemmatimonadaceae bacterium | reverse complement strand
GCCGAGAGTCAGCTCGCCGCCGGTGGCTTCTGCGCCGGCGCACTCGGACTGCTGTTGCCTGCCGGCTTGTCGCCGTGGCTCGCGATTCCGGTTTGCCTGATTGCCGCGATGATCGGTGGCGCGCTGGTCGGATTCGTTCCCGGTGTGCTGCGCGCGCGATTCGGCGCACATGAAGTGATCGCGACCATCATGCTGAACTTCATCGTGCTGGCGCTCCTCAACTGGGCGATCTCGGCGACAGGACTGGCCGTGAAGGAAACGCTGCACACACCGGTGGTGCAGAGTTCCGCAATTCCGCGGCTGTCTCAGTATGCGCCAATATTTCATGGTTCGGCCGCGAACGGAACGATTGTCGTGGCGCTGCTGACGGTCATCATCGTCGCCTGGCTGCTATTCCGCGCGCGCTTCGGATACGAATTGCGTGCCGTCGGACTTCAGCCACTGGCCGCGGAATCAGCCGGTATCCGCGTTCCGCGCGTCTGGATCACGGCGATGGTGCTGGCCGGTGCCGTTGCGGGACTCGGCGGCACGAACTTCGTGCTCGGCTACAAGAATTACTTCGAGGATGGCTTCAGTGGCGGCGCCGGATTTCTTGGCATTGCCGTGGCACTCGTCGGTCGCAACAATCCGTTCGGCGTGCTGCTGGCCGCGCTGTTCTTCGCCACGCTGTCACAGGGCGGACTGGCGATTCACGCCCTGGTGCCAAAGCAGATGGTCGAGGTACTGGAAGGCATCGTGATCCTCGCCGTCGCTGTGAGCGTGCCAGAAGTTCGTCGCCTGCTGCGTGCACGACCGCCGAAAGCTGCAGTTGCGACGGCCAAGGCGTGACACGATGAAGCTGGCCTTCCTGTTGCTGCTTCAGACTCTGCGCATCGCGGTGCCATACCTGTTCGCCGCGTCGGGCGGTGTGCTGGCCGAGCGTGCCGGCATTGTGAGTCTGACGCTCGAAGGATTCATGCTGAGCGGCGCGTTCTGCGCAACGCTTGGCAGTTTTTACTTCGGCAATCCGTGGGCCGGTGTCCTCCTCGGTCTGCTCGGCGGCGCCGTGTTCGGAGCGGTCCACGCCATCGCGACCATCCGCTTCAAGGCCGATCAGATCGTGAGCGCCGTCGCTATCAATCTGATGGTCGTCGGCATGACGCGATTTTTTCTCCGCCTGGCGTTCGAGAGCTCGTCGAATTCGCCGCGCGTGGCCGGCTTCGGTGGTGACGGCAATGCCGGCGTGCTGGCGACGTTTGGGAACCCGCTGGTCTGGCTCGGGATCATGGTGATGCCGGTGCTGGCGTGGGTCATCAACCGTACACGGTTCGGGCTGCGTGTTCGCGCTGTTGGTGAAAAACCGGAAGCCGCGACGACACTCGGCGTATCAGTGGATCGCATTCGCTACGGCGCCGTGATCACGTCAGGTGCGCTGGCAGCCTTGGGCGGGTGCTATCTGGCGCTCGATCAGCATCAGTTCACCGATCAGATGACCGCCGGTCGCGGCTTCATCGCGCTGGCGGCAGTGATCTTTGGCCGATGGACACCGGTGCGCGCCGGAATTGCCTGTTTGCTGTTTGCTTTCGCTGAAGCCCTGCAGATTCAGGTGCAGGGCGCAGGCGTTTTGCCGTCGCAGTTCGTGTCGATGATTCCGTACGTTCTCACTCTCGTGGCGCTGGCCGGCGTGGTTGGCCGAGCCGTGCCACCGGCTGCGCTCGGGCGCGTCGAAGGATGATGTCAGTGTTTCTGCTACAAAGGGCGGCACCCTCATTCGCCGACGCGGGTGTGCCGATCGGCGTCGTGTGGGCGATCGGCCTTACCCTGACCGGCGCCACCATCTGGCAGCTGCGCAAAGTGCCGCGCGAGCTCGTGATCCTGATGATCACGGCGATGATCGACATGATCGGCGTGTTGATGATCCTGCCGTTGCTACCGTTCTTCGCCAAGCGGCTTGGCGCCGGTGGGCTTGAAGTCGGATTGCTCGTCAGCAGCTTCTCGCTCGCGCAGTTGCTCAGCGCGCCGATGTGGGGCCGACTGAGTGATAAGTGGGGACGTCGTCCGGTGATCATGATCGCACTTGGATCGAGTGCGATTTCATACGCGGTCTTCGGATTCGCACACACGCTGCTGCTGCTGTTCGTGTCGCGCATCGTGCAGGGCGCCGGCGGTGGTACGGTGGGTGTGATTCAGGCGTATGTAGCCGATGCGACCAAGCCTGAGGAGCGCACCAAGGCGCTCGGCTGGCTGTCGGCCGCGACCAATTTTGGCGTTGCGATCGGGCCGGTACTTGGTGGATACTTCGCCACACTTGGCAAACAGCAGGTTGCAGCAGCGCACTGGCCGCAATGGGCCGGCGACGCGGCGCCCGGACTTGCGGCGTCGTCGCTCTGTCTGTTGAACATCGTGTTCGCGTGGAAGTATCTGCCCGAGACGCGGTTCAAACCCGCCGACATAACGGCGGTTGATGCTCCGCCGCGCGCACCGAAGAAGACCGGTAACAGCCTCGCGGCAGTATCACGCGTGATCTCGCACCCCGGTGACGCACCGTCGCGACTGATCCTGATCTACGCCATCGCAATCGGCGCGTTCCAGGGACTGACGTCCATCCTGGCGTTGTTCCTGAACAAGAAGTTCAATGCGAATGAAGCGACGATGGGTCTGCTGTTCGCATACGTGGGCGTGATGAGCGTCATCACCCGCGTGTTCGTGCTGGGCAAGATGGTGGACTGGCTTGGCGAAGCGAGGCTGTCGCGCCTTGGCACCGTGCTGCTCGCGTTTGGAACAGCGACACTGCCGTTCGCGCCAAGTGTTGGCTGGGCGGCGCTGAGTATCGCGTTCTGGCCGCTGGGTACGGCGTTCACCTTCCCCGCCGTGACGGCGATGCTGAGCAAGGTGATCTCGAATGAGGAACGCGGTCTGTTCATGGGTGTGCAGCAGACCTTCGGTGGCATCTCGCGTGTGATCTTTCCGATCGCGCTTGGCTGGGCGTTTGATCATCTCGTGCCGGGGGCGCCATTCTGGATCTCGGCGACGATCGTGATACTGACGCTTTCGTTCAGCTTCGCGCTGCCGGTGAGTGTGACGGCGCGGAAGGCGAAAACGCCAGCGTAGCAGCGGTAGTGAAGCGTCACACGCCAACCGCACGAAAGTGACTGCGGTTCATTTCACTGGTATCAAGAGGACGCAGCTGTGATGCGAACGAAGTGGATGTTCATCGTGTCGTTTCTGGCGGCGAACGCTGCGACCGCCCAGCCAACGTCCTCCAACCGCACCACGCCCGTCCGCGAAAAAGACCCCTGCCCGCCCGGCATGACGCTCGTCCGCCCCGGCAACTGCCAGGCGCCGTCAGCTACACCACCGAGCATTCTCGACTACCGCCCCCGCACCACCCTCATCTCGCCGGCGCACGTCACGCGTACCGCAAAATATCCCGCCATCGACTTTCACGGCCATCCCTACGAGCAGCTGAATTCCGCCGCCGGACTCACATCACTCGGCGCCGCACTCGATTCGATCAACGTCCGCGTCATCGTCGTGGCCAACAACGCGTCCGGCTCGCAACTCGCGCAGCAGACGGCGCTGATCCGCGCATCAGCATCGATGCACGATCGCGTGCGCATTCTGGCCGGCATCAACTTCAATGGCGTCGGTCCGGGATGGGCCGAAAAGGCGGTCGCGCAGCTCGAAACCGATGTGGCGGCAGGGGCCGTCGGCATCGGTGAGATCGGCAAAGGCCTCGGTCTCTCCACAAAGAAGGCCGACGGCACGCGGCTGCAGATCGACGACCCCGCGCTCGATCCGATCTGGCAGGCGGCCGCGCGCCTCAAACTGGCGGTGTTCATTCACACCGCCGATCCGCAGGAATTCTGGCAGCCGATCGATTTCAATAACGAACGCTGGCTGGAACTGGCGCTCTTTCCGGGCCGCCGCTATCCAGCCGAGCAGTATCCGGCCTTCGAGACGCTGATGAAGGAGCGTGACAACATGCTCCGTCGCAATGCGCGCACGACCTTCGTCATCGCGCACCTCGGCTGGCACGCGAACGATCTCGGTCGTCTCGCGGCCATGATGGATGCGATGCCGAATCTGTACTCCGAGGTCGGCGCGGTGTTGTACGACATCGGCCGTCAGCCACGCACGGCACACGACTTCTTTGTCAAATACCAGGATCGCATTCTGTTCGGCAAGGATTCATTCCAGCCCGAAGAGTATCCGTACTACTGGCGCGTGTTCGAGACCCGCGACGATTATTTCGACTATTATCGCGACTATCACGCCAAGTGGAAACTGTATGGCATCGACCTGCCGGACAGTGTGCTGAAGAAAGTGTACTTCGGCAACGCGCTGCGGATCACGGGTGGATTGCCGCAGGCGGGGTGGCCGAAGTAAACGCGCCACCCCACCCAAGCCGGACTATTCGGCGGTGGTCGGATCGATGATCGTCATCACCCGCGACACACGGTTGGCCGGAAACCCGCCGAGCGCCGCGTGCTCGCGGACCATCGCTTCGTTCGGCGCATTGTAGATGCAGTAGATCGTGTCGCCGGTGACGTAGCTCTGCACCCACTGAATCTGCGGACCGAGCTGATTCAGCACGCTGCAGGACTTCTGACTTATCCCCTTCAGCTCGGCGGCCGAAAAATTGCCGGCGCCGGGAATTTCGCGTTCAATCACGTACTTCGGCATCTGAATGTCCGGTGAAAGTGGGGAGCGTGAACTGGCGAAACGCGTGACACTGAACTCCACGAACTGCGACAGCCGTGTCTTCACATGCATGAGTGCGATTGGCATCAGCCGGCTTTCACAATCAGGGCCGCACTGAAGTATTGCCGCGTGGCGTTCGCGCCGCCTGCCAGTGTCACCGCCTTGCCGGCCGCCGCGGCCCTCGCCTGCGCGTACGTCATGCGTCCCGGGCGCCAGGGGGAGGCGTGGATCTCATCGCGCGAATATCAATCACGGTGCCGGCGGCTGCAGATCGTCGCGCAGAATCTTCCCCTGCTGTGCATCGAGAATCGCCGCCAGCCGCGTACCGACCGCGGGCAGACGCGAAACACCCAGCGAACCACCAAGATTTGACAGCAACAGTTCGCCGGACGGTGTGAACACGAAGGCGCCGAGCCATTTCCCCTGCAGCGTCTGGAACCGCGCCACTCGCACCGTGCCGCGCGGCACGAGTGTGACATTCCATTCGAGCCAGCCACCGCGATCGTTGAGCACCGCGTAGATCGAAAAAGGATGCGGCTGCGAGTCGACCGGAATCGCCAGCAGCGCCGGTACCAGTGCGTCCTCGAATCCGTCGATCGCGATCGCCCAGGCGTGATTGGGTATCGCGACAGTGGAGTCCCGTGCACCGCCGTCGTGCAGCACGCCGTTGGCTGCGCGAAACGGTCGGCGCACCGGACCGGCGGGCTGCGTTGCGTTGCCGGGTTCGATCAGCGTCGCGCTCACGAGTTGCGAGTCGCGCCATACGGTTCGCAGTTCATCGCGCCAGCCGCTGCGCCGCACCTGACGCACCACGAGCGTGTCGCCGCGCCATTCGCGGTAGTGCAGCGCAACGGTGTCACGCAGGTTGGCACTCACCAGCAGTTCACCGCGGCGCGGAAACGCGAGCACCAGTGCTGCGGCAGATGCATCGATGACACGCTCGATGCTGGCCGTTTCGACGCGTACCGGCACCGTGTCACGATCCGGATGCGGCGGCATCCATCCGCGACCACTCGTTCGTCGCGCATGTTCGCGGAAAACCACCGTTCCATCAGATGCGCGAACGAGTAACCGTTCCGTCTCTTCACCACCGAGCACGGTCCACGGCTTCAGCGTATCGACCTTCTGGCTCGACGTCCTGCGCAGCAGCTGCCCGCGCGCCGTGTCGCTCAAGGAGCGTTGCACCGTCACCACCGTCAGCCTCGAGCCAAGCGTGTCAACCTGTGCACCGACGGTTACCGGGCGCACTGTCATGGCGCGCGTCACACTTCGCTGCATCGCGCTGCGCACCGTGTCGACACGCCACCCGAGATCAGCCAGAGTCCGCCCAGGCTGAAGGTCCGCGCACTTCGACATCAGCAACGACGACACGTCTCGCGCCAGTGCGGCAGTGTCACCGCTGATGCGGGTCACCCCGCCATTGGCCGCAAAGTCCACTGCGATGTTCACCGTCGTATCGCGCAGCCCGAGCTTTGTGCGCACGATATCGAGCCGGAAGCCCGAGCCAACGCGACGCAGCACGCGCCGGTCAACGAAATGGCGCTCGATACCGAGCGACATCGCGCGCTGTCCTTCGCCGCTGCCCTGATAAAATCGCGTCGCGCCCAATTGCCACCACGGCGTGTCGAACCGCGCACACGGACCCTGCGCCGCCGCGCCGCTCGCCATCAGCATCATTGCGCCTGCGATCCACCTCACCATACCGACCTCAGATCTGCTGATCCTGCAATATTTCCGGAAGAACGCCTGAAGCCACCGCGTTGACGGCTGCGGTTCCATTGAAAAACAGGTGAAAAACAAGAAGGGCACGCCTCGGTGGCGCGCCCTTCGCGATACCAGCCCGCCACCGCAATCAGGCCACGGGTTCGGGCTTTTTCGCGCCTGGCTCGCTGTCGATCACTGCCTGCGCGATCTGCGACATCGGTACCGAATTGTCCTGCGAACTCCGCTGCATGATCCGATACGATTCCTGTTCCGTGCTGCCCGTGCGACGCATCAGAATGCCCTTCGCACGTTCAATCAGCTTCCGCTCCTCGAGCTTTTGCTTCCAGAACGCCGCGTCCTGCCGGCTTTCCGACAGTTCGCGCGCGCGTGCTACCGCCAGTCGCAACGTGCTGTCGATAATGCCCGGCGGCGCCGGCTTCGGCAGAAACGCGATTGCTGCCGTCGAACGCGCGTCATCAGCACTCAACGACACGGACTGATCTCCGCTAAAGAGCACCACCGCCGTCGGAGCACCGGTCGCCGTGATCGCCTTGGCGGCATCGATGCCACTGCCATCAGGCATATGCACATCGAGAAGCACCACATCGGGCACCACTTCAGCGGCGACAGCGATCGCTTCTCGACCTGTCCCTGCCTCACCGACGACCGCATAACCCATGGACGCCAGCAATTCGCTCAGCAACGGCCGGGCGAGCATATCGTCATCCGCGAGCACGACCCGGATCGGGGAGTCTGCCATGTACCAGCCTTTGCAGAAATGCGTTGGGAAGGGAGCCCAGCAGGAATTGAAGATCGGGGAATGTAGCGTCTGACTCGTGTGTGCACGCCCCGTCGCGTCACACCCGCTGCACTACCGCACCGACAACCTGCTACCGTGCTGCGACCTGCGCCAACAATTCTTCCGCGATCAGCGGCTTGCGCAAGGAAAAATGCGCATCGGCCATCGCTTCGGGCCGCAACTCCCAACCTGTAATTACACCCACGCGCATCTGCGGAAAACGCTGACGGATACGCGTCGCGAGCTCGGTGCCGATCCCATCCGGCAATCCAATATCGGTGACTACAACATCAAACGGTGGAGCCTCGCCGGCAAGCTCTGCCTCGGCGGCCGCAACCGTTGCCACCGCAATCACGTCGTGGCCCGCCATCTGAAGCACCTGCGTCACGAGCTCGCGTCCATCGACATGGTCTTCGACAACCAGAATCCGGCGTGGCGCCAGTTTGTGCGGATCAACGGCCTCCACCACCGGCGGCGTGTGTGTTGCCGGATCAGCCACCGGAAACACCAATCGCACTGTCGTGCCCTTTCCGACTTCGGATTCGATCTCGACGCGGCCGTTATGCCGTTTGATCACGCCGTACACCTCGGCCAGACCCAGCCCACTGCCGTTGGGGCCCTTGGTGCTGAAGAACGGCTCGAATGCGCGCTCACGCACTTCGGGACTCATGCCGTGCCCGGTGTCGTGCACTTCGACGATTGCGCTGGTCCGGTCGCGCCGGACGGTCACGCCGAGCGTTCCGCCGCCCTTCATGGCGTCGAGTGCATTCTGAATCAGGTTGAG
>JANMWU010000832.1:0-16611 GCA_031380785.1 Gemmatimonadaceae bacterium | reverse complement strand
CCGTCACCAGAGCTCACGGAAGAGTGCGAGTCGCTGGGGGCACGCGTGATCACCGGTGATGCGACCGACGCCAAAGTGCTGGGGCAGGCGGGGGTGGCGCAGGCGTCGGTGCTCTTCGCGCTGCTGAGCGACGACGGCGCGAACTGCACCGTGGCTGCACGAGCGAGAGAGATTGTCACAGTGGAAAAACGGGACGGTGAACCGCTGCTCTGCAACGTGCATCTCAGCAATGTCGAACTGCGCAGCACGCTCGAAGAGACGATGGCAAGCGGCAGTGATGCACGTGGCGTCACGGTCCGGTTCTTCGACCTGTTCGACCTCGAAGCCCGGCGGATTCTGCTCGAGAGTCTGCCGCTCGACTGGGACGGCGTTCGTTACGATGAGCCCCGCCGCGTGCACCTCGTCATCCTCGGCTTCGGGCGCATGGGGCGTGCAGTGGCCGCCCGTGCGGCCAAGCTGGGTCATTTCGCCAATGCCTGCCGGGATCCCGCGCTGCGCCTGAAGATCTCGGTCATCGATCGATCTGCCCGGGAAAACGGGAAGCGATTGTTGTCGCGGTATCCGCAGTTCAACTGCTGCTGCGAGCTCGAGCTTCTCGAACACGAAATCGAGTCTCCGGCCGCGATGGCGCAGCTTCGCGCCTGGTGCACCGACCCGGGCGCGATGTGCAGCGTGGCCGCCTGTTTCGACGATGAAGCACTCACCACGGAAGTTGCGAGCCGCCTTGTTCCACTGATGAAGACAACTGGCACACGCCTTGCCCTTCGCCTCGCGCGCCGCACCGGCCTTGGCCTGGTGACGGAGTTCGCGCGACAGCACGGCGTGCCCTCGGCATGGCTGCAGCCGTTCGGCATGCTCGACTCCGGTGGTCTGGACGAGGCGTTCAGGATTGACGAGCGGGAGCGGCTCGCCGAATCGATTCATGCGGCGTACGTCAAGGCCCAGAAAAAGAGTCGGCCGGCAGACGACCCGGCCGTGCAACCGTGGAGCACCCTGACCGAGCTCTTTCGCGAATCAAACCGGCAGCAGTCAGATCACATTCGCATCAAGATGCGCGCGATCGACTGCGAGGTCGTTTCCGTTGACGACGCGGGAGTGGCGGTCGCGAAGTTTGACGGCATCGTTGCATCCGGCGCCGTCGAACTTGAAGTGCTGGCGCAGATGGAACACAATCGCTGGAATGCTGAGCGCTGGCTCACAGGATGGACATTCGCGGACGGCCCGAAGAACACGGAGCAGCGAACCAGCCCCTTTCTCATTCCGTGGTCCGATCTTTCGGAAGAAATCAAAGGATACGATCGCAAAGCGGTTGGGGAGATTCCCGCGCTCCTCGCGGGAGCCGGCGCCAAGGCGCGCAGGCGGAACTCTTGAGCGCAGGGGACGCAGTGCCAACAGGTGAAACGCGCACTTGCACGGCGGCCGGCTCGCGCGCGGCGGAGTCTGGAGCTGCCACCACGCGTCCGCTTTCGGTGGCGGAAATCGAGCGCCTCGCGGTGGCCGCCCACGATGTGTTCTCTGCCGCCATGCGAGGGCGGGGACATATCTACGGCGTGACAACCGACGAGACGCTGCGAACGCACAGCGCGCTGCGTCCATTCGCTGAGTTGACCGAGGACGAGCGCAAACAGAATCGGCACCTGGCTCGGGCTATACCAGACAAATTGCGTGAAGCCGGGTTTGCGATCACGCCGGCGGATGGCGAGTGCGAAACCGCACCGTTCTCCGGTGAACTGCTCGAGCGTCTCGCGGAAGACGAGCACGCGCGGTGGGTGCGCGCCAAGCTGGCCGGTGGTTGGCGATTCGCACCCGAGACCGAGAAGGGCCAGAAGACACACGCCTCGCTGATCCAGTGGCGAGTGCAAGGAATTCCGTCAACGGGTGGCACGTATTCGGCCGAGGAGCTTGCCCTGATGGGTCCGGGCGAGCTCTCGGAGGACGAACGGGACAAGGACCGCGCGATGATCGAGGGAATTCCGCAGATGCTTGCGCGCGCGGGCCTCGCTGTCCAGCCACTTCCCGGGACAGACTCGCCAGGTGAACGGGCTGGCCAATCGACACTACCTACAGGTGACGCATGAGCGGAATGAAGGACGGCGCGTCGAGAACGACGCTGCTGTTGCGTGCGCTTGGCGCGCTCACGCGAACACGCCGAATTTTCCCGGTGTGGCAGAGAGACGGCGCCCGCATGACGGGAATGCCTGGCACGCGTGTGGGCCTGACGAGCGTGTCGACGTGGTTCCGTATCGCATCATGGATGCTCGTTCCACTGGCCATCCTGTTGGTGCCACTTGGCGTTGATGCACAGTCGGCGCCGCTGTTCGGCGCGCGCGACGGCGAGATCGCGACCGTCGGCTGGCGCGGCTTCCTGGACTTCGCGTTCATCCTCTCCTCATTGGGCTCACTGCTTCTCGCCACGGCACTCGGCGCGCTGATCGCCTTCCACCCAATGACTCTGCGCGCGGTCGACACGCTCCCCGAAGCGGAGCTGCCGAAAGTGTATGTCATGTACGCCGTGGTCGGCGCCGTGATCGGCGTGACGGTGCTCAAGTACGGGATGGTCATCGGCGTCGCGGTGTTTGGCATCGGCGGATTGATCCGGTTTCGCACCGACACCGGATCGACGCGCGACACCGGGCGGTTGATCATCGTGACGCTGGTGGGCCTCACCACGGGGCTTGGCCTTCCTCAATTCGCGGTGCTGACCACGCTGTTCACATTCGGACTGATCTATCTGCTCGACGCGAGGCCGATATGCCGCGTCGTGATCAAGGAGATCCCCAAGGGGCGGGTGGCTGAGGCGGCGGACGCGTATCGCGCGGCGTTGCGGAACGAGGGCTGCGCGATCCTGAGCGAGCGAAAGGCCTTCGGCAAGCTGCACGTCTCATTCCTGTTCCGCGCGCCGCGCCTGAGTACGCAGGATGGACTGCACGCGCAGCTCGTGCAGAGAGTTCCGGTCGAGGTGCGGGGCGAGATGGACTGGGGGGTGGAGTGATGCAGAACGTGGCGGGCGATCGCTGAAGGGCATGGTGGCGAGCACGCAGCAAACGGCCATCTGGCTGCACTCGTGGCCCCCTCCTTGTTCGTGGCACCGCGTTCCTCAGATGTCGTGACAGAGACTGGCGCTCTCGTGATGTTGAACGCGTCGGGAAAATCCACTGAGGGAGTGGATACATCGATCGTCGTTGCGCTGCATCCGGCAACGCGCGGCGAAGGCCGGCCACGATTTGCTCCGGCGTGATTCATGGTTTCGCGCTGTGCCGACCAACTGCGACAACGGCTGCACTGCTGACGTATCATGGAAAGTGTCTCGTTTCAGCTGGCGCTGCCGCAATGAGCTCCCTCGCGCCAGATACGGTCGTGGCAAGCGCGCACTCTCGCACGACATACAGTCCTGCGTCGCACCGAACTCACCGTGATGAACGAGAAACTCACACAGCGCATCGATACAACTCACCATACACACACGCTATCTGCACGTTGACTCATGGAGCGCACACGGTGCGCGCGACGTCGCTGCGCATGGCACGAATGTGGCATTGCCGCTGAGGTGATCATCGCGCGTCGTCGATCGATGCGCGCAACAGGTTCACTTCGCGAGTCGCGCACACATGCCTGTTCTCTGGATCGAGGATTCTCCCGGTGCGTGGGCAATCCGGCAACTAACCGCGCCGCGTGACGCGCTCGGTGCGCGGGCGGCGCAAGGCGCGCCCGCACCGGCGCTCGTGCACTGTGAGTCCGCGTCCGCCCGAGGCTGGCATCTTCTCGCGCCGCTCACCGAGCACGTCTGGCTCAATGGTCTTCCGCTTGTCGCCGGTATTCGCGCACTGTGCGATCGCGATGAGATCCGTTCGAGCGACGGCACTTCGTTCTTCTACTCCGTCGAAGAGCTGGCGCAGGTGACACCGCTGCCCAGCGCGGAGACGCAGATGATGTGTCCGCGATGCCGTCAGCAGATCGAACAGGGCACGGACGCAGTCCTCTGTCCGCAATGTCACCTGTGGCATCATCAGTCGGTCGTTCTGCCCTGCTGGACGTACGCGCCCACCTGTGCGATGTGCCCGCAGCCGAGTGCCCTCGACGCGGGATACCAGTGGACACCGATGGAGCTGTGATGACCATTTCGCACGCGCCACGCGCGGGGCACCACGTCGTCGTGGTCGGCGCCGGCGGCAACATCGGTTCGCATCTGGTGCCTCATCTCGCGCGCCTCCCGGACATCACGCGGCTGACGCTCGTGGACCCGGATCGCTACGTCGCGCACAACTTGCAGAATCAGGCCATAACTGTCGCTGCCGTCGGGCGGAGTAAGGTGCACGTGCAGGCCACCCTCGCGCGCCGCATCAATCCGGGGATCTCGGTGCGCGCGATTGCCGAGCGCGTCGAGGACACGCCGCTTGGGCGGTTGCGCGGCGACGTGATCCTGGCGTGCCTCGACAGTCGTCGGTCGCGCCAGCACGTCAATGAGATCGCCTGGCACCTCGGTGTGCCGTGGATCGATGCCGGCGTGCTGCGTGAAGGGATGATGGCGCGCATCGACCTCTATGTGCCGTCGCTCGCCACGCCGTGCCTCGAGTGCCGCTGGGATGCTCCGGACTACGACGCTCTGGAACAGCAGTATCTCTGTGGCACCGAGACAGTCGCTATCGCCGGTGACACACCATCCGCACTTGGTGCGCTCGCCGCAGCCATGCAGGCGCTGGAGTGTCAGCAGTTGCTGGCGAGCACCAACGCGGCCGGTGCGCTCGCGGCCGGTGATCAGATCGTGCTGGCCGCCGCACATCATCGGCACCTTCGCACGGCGCATCGCCGAAACCCGCACTGCCGGCTCGCGGACCACTCGGTCTGGAACGTCGAACCGATTGAGCTTGCGCCCGGTGACCGCACTCTTGGTTCGCTGGTGGACGCGGTTGAGAGCCGATTGGAGACGGGCACCACATTTTCGCTGGCCATTGCCGGCAAACACTTCGTGCGGAAAGTGCTTTGCCCGGGTTGCGGCGGTTTGCAGCGGCTGCTGCGCCTGTCACGTACGACCGCCGCGACTGGCGCCGCTTGTCCGCAGTGCCGCCGACCCATGGTCGTCACCGGTTTCGGCGTCACAGAAGTGCTACCCGCATCAGCCCTCGGTGCGCCGGATCGCGCGCGTCTGTTGCGCGCGATTGGACTGCGCGACGGTGAAATCGTGACCGTCCTCACTGATTCGGGCCGACGCCATTTCGAACTGCTCCTCGCCCCGGTGTCCGCGCGCGCCGTCGCTGCCACACCGACCGCTGCACTGCAGGAGACCGCATGACCCACGACCCGATTCGCGACGCGTTTCTCCGTCGGCAGTTCGAGGAAGCCACAGCGCTGGCCGAGTCGAGCGACCTGGTGCGCGTCGTGCCGATGGGAGGATCGCCGCCCGACCGCTATTCCGTCGAGTTCCTGTGCAAAGGGCTGGTGCGCAAGCAATTGGGTGAGGTGACCGAGGCGGATCACTTCATCGTGGGCATCTGGTTTCCCGCGGACTACCTGCGTCGCGCAGAGCCATGGCAGGTGCTCACCTGGTTCGGACCACGCTGGGTGTTTCACCCGAACATCAGCGACGAGGCGCCGCTCATCTGCGTCGGCAGGCTCGCCCCCGGCACGCCGCTCGTTGATCTCATCTATCAGTGCTTCGAGATCATCAGCTACAAGAAGGTTACCATGCGGGAGGATGACGCGCTCAACCGGAACGCCTGCGGCTGGGCGAGGGAAAATCAGCATCGGTTCCCGATCGATGCGCGGCCGCTCAAGCGGCGCACGCTCAATCTGCAGCTCAGTATGCACATGGAACGTGCGCCTGACCTGGACTCGCCATGACGACGACTTCGCCTATTGATGTCGGTGTCGTTGACGATGCCCTCACACACTCGGCCGCATGCGTGGAACGCGCGGGGGCTCGCTCGTGGCGCGTCGCGTTGCAGAACGGCAAGCGCGTTGATGCGCTCGCCACGCTGAGTGGGCCGTGGTTCACGCTGGCCGCGCCGTTGTATCCAGCGGTCGTCGCCTCACCATGGCAATTGCTCGCCCTCAACCGCGCTCTCCCCGGTGGGGTGCGGTTCACGCTGGCCCCCCGCGGCCACGCACCGGCGCTTCGTGTGGATACTTGGCTGGGATCGGAACACGATGATGACAGCCAGCGCGTTGCTGACGCGTGTGCGGCGCTGCTTGGCTCCGTGTCGATCTTCGCGAACGGCGATACGTGCGCGTCCGACGTGGCAGCGTCAACCGGGCTGACGACGATGAATGACTCGGCGGCCTCCATGTGCCCGGTGCCAGCTGATCATCTGCATGACGGTCTGGCGTGGGCTTACACGCGCCTCAATGACGGTCGCCTCCGCTTCGACCTTGATGTGCGAAACGACCGGTATCACGCCTTGCTGGCCGGCGATGCGTGTGGCGTGTCATGCGACGTCGAGCTGGTATCGAAGCCTACCCTGTCCACCGTATCGCGTCAGGCAACCAGTGTGGCACTCCTCACGTCTGGCTGTGCGCTGCGTCTCGCGCGTGCCACCAGCACATCTGACTTGAGCACAGATCGCGTTGCGTTCCAGGTACGCCTCCCGCGCTCGGCGAACGCCGCCGACATCGATCTTGCACTCGAAGCACTCATGACCGGCTGCGAACAACTCGGGCGCGAAGTGCGCGCCCTCACCGATACCACCTTGGCCACGTCGTATCTCGCCGTGGTCATGCCGCACCAACCCACCTGAACCCACCCCAGCGAGGTCAGCATGTCGTTCCCAGAGAACACGGGCATTGCACTGCTCGAAGTCAGCGATGTTTCAGGACAGAAGACGGCCACCGTGAACGATGTGCCGGCGGATGCCTCAATCGGCGAAATCGTCGAACAGCTGCTGTCGGAGTTGAATCTCACGCGCAACGATACCAGCGGACGTCCGCTGACCTATCAGGCGCGCCTCGACAGAGAAGGGCGTCATCTGCTGGCGTCTGAGCGCGCCGGGGAATCGCTGCGCAGCGGCGATCGGCTGGTGCTGCAGCCCAACATCGATGCCGGCCTCCGGCGCAGCTGATGACCAGCATCGACTGGTGCTACGCGGTGCAGATACTCCGCGAGGACTGCACACTCGTGCGGCAGGTGCCGGTCTCCATGGATTGGGATCCGCTCGCGGAGTGGCTGCGTTACCTGGGGCTGCAGCGTGGCGTGCCGACCTCGGTCGCACTCGCGCTCGAGTGCACCGTTGCACCGATCTGGAGCAGCCAGACCGGTGCACCGTTTCTCGATGGCATTCGCGGCCAGATACAGGGCGACAGCTACGGAGACCTGGCCGCCGACTACGGCGTTGGAGTCTTCAATGCGCCGGCCAGGCTCGCCGCCAACACATTGGTGACCGAGGGACTCCTGGCCGACGGCGAAGCGTATCGCGTGCTGCCGGTTGCGTATTCGCGTGCGGAGGAGGGTGCTGCGGCGGGCACGAAGAGCCGCTTCAGCACGCGACTGGTAGCGCCGGCGCTGCCGATCGTAGCTGGATCCGTTACCTCATTTCTGGAGCGCGCGTGCGGTCCAGTGGAAGGCGATGACGATGAAGACGATTGCCCGGTGTTCCTTCCGGAGCAAATTCTCGACGAGACACGGGCGCTCGCCCATGCAGCAGACGCACGCGAAACGGGAGGCCTGCTGATTGGCCACCTTCACCGCGGCGCGGACATGCAGCTCTTCCTCGAAGTCACGGCGCAATTGCCGGCGCACCATGTGGACGCGAGTCAGACACGGCTCACCTTCACCAGTGACACCTGGACCGAGTTCCGCGCTGCGCTCTCCTTGCGTCGTCGCGATGAAATCATGCTGGGGTGGTGGCACTCGCACCCGGTGCGCGAATGGTGCAAAGACTGCTCGGAGGCACAACAGCGAGTCTGTTCATTGCGTGGTGACTTCCTGAGTGAGGACGATCGCCTGCTGCATCGCGCGATCTTCCCGCGCGCCTACAGCCTGGCACTGGTGGTCAATGATGTCGGATACCAGGGCCCGACATTGTCGCTGTTCGGCTGGCGCCGGGGGCTGATTGTGCTCCGGAACTATCACGTGCTGTATCCCTCAGCGTGCGTCGAGACGGCGCCCGGGCCAGCGCCGCAGGAGTCATCAACGTCGGCCTACCAGGAGGAGCACGGTGCCCATTAATGAGAGCGAGCCGGACGCGGAAATCATGGAGGTCGTGAATGCGGTGCGTTCCACTGGACCGGATGCGCCCGACAACGAGCACAAGACGCTCATGCTCACGATGCTGCGCGCAGAACGCCCCGAGAGCTCCTTCGTGCTCGATGAATTCCTGCTGGGGGAGATCGCGCGGCTCCGCAGCGGCCTGGAACGCGCTCGCCAGGACCAGCTGGAGTTGCGCAAGGAGTTCGAGCGACTGACGGCGCCGCCGTGGCACGTCGGCGTCTTCCTGGGCGGCGGTCCAGCCGGTGATCGTCCAGCAGCGG
Organism: Gemmatimonadaceae bacterium; assembly: GCA_031380785.1. Classification (GTDB taxonomy): domain Bacteria; phylum Gemmatimonadota; class Gemmatimonadetes; order Gemmatimonadales; family Gemmatimonadaceae; genus JACMLX01. The sequence goes on along the minus strand of JANMWU010000832.1, from coordinate 8,151 downwards.
CCATCGTCGGGAGCGGGGGTACCCGCAGCGTCGTCAACTTCGCCGAAGGCGTCGACGCGAGGTCGTTCGCGATTGGCGACGACGTGCTGCTCGGCCCGGAACGCAACCTGATTGTTGCGCGCTCTCCGTACGCCTTGCTCTCATCGGGCGAAACCGCAGTGTTCGACCGATATGCGGACGGTGGCCGCATCGTTGTGCGCATGCGTGACGAGGAGTTCGTGCTGTCGGCCACGGACCTCCTGCAGAAGCGGGGATTGAAGTCCGGCGACGTCGTGCGCTGGGATCGGAGCCTGTGGCTGGCATTCGAGCCTGTCGAGCGCTCGCAGGGCGCTCACCTGTTTCTCGACAGCACGCCGACGGAGACGTTCGCCGCCGTTGGCGGACTGGATACACAGATCGCCGAGCTGCAGGGCGTCATCCGACTGCACTTCGATCATCGTGATCTGGTGCGCAAGTATGCGTTGCAACGTCGCGCCGCCGTGTTGCTTGCCGGTCCGCCCGGGACCGGAAAGACGCTCATCGCACGCGCGCTGGCCAACTGGATGGCGCAGATCTCGCCGGCAGGACGCTCCCGCTTCATGAACGTGAAGCCCGGCAGCTTGCACAGTATGTGGTACTCACAGTCGGAGGCCAACTACCGTGAGGCGTTCCGCGTTGCGCGTGAAGCAGGCGATCAGGATCCCGAGGTGCCGGTCGTCATGTTCTTCGACGAGATCGATGCGATCGGCGGCGCGCGCGGAAACGGGTCGGCTGGCGTCGACGATCGCGTCATCACTGCATTCCTGGCCGAACTCAATGGTCTCGAGTCGCGTGGCAATGTCCTGGTGGTGTGTGCGACCAACCGCCGCGATGCGCTCGACCCGGCGCTGCTGCGGTCGGGTGGTCGCCTTGGCGATCTCGTACTCGAAATTCCGCGGCCAAATCGCCGCGCGGCGCGCGAGATATTCGGACGCCATCTTCCGGCGTCGATTCCGTTCTTCTCCGGCACCCTGGAAAGCGGCACGTGTCAGGCGCGGGACAGCGTGATCGATGCCGCGGTGGCGCGCATCTACGGGCCGAATGGGCTCGGCGAACTGGCTGCGCTCACCTTGCGGGATGGGAAGCGACGCAGCGTGTCTTCAGCGGAACTCGTGAGTGGCGCCGCCATTGCCAATATTGCGCGGCGGGCCGCAGAGCGGGCGTGCCAACGTGATGCGGATGGCGGAGACGCCGGCGTCTGCGTGAGTGACGTGCTGGAATCCGTCGACGCAGAGTTCGAAACCGCGGCGCGCACACTGACGCCGCACAACTGTCGACGTTTCCTCGAGTCCCTGCCGCAGGACGTGGACGTCGTGCGCGTGGACCGGATCACGACTCCCAAGGTGCGGGCGTATCGCTACCTGAGCGTCGCATGAGCGCCAGCCGGTGCGTAGCCAAGCTCACGGGTGCCGATGTTGAACTGGGCAACTTCGTGGACGGTGCCGTCGATCACGGGCAGTCGGTGCGGGAGGCATCGCGCGCGCTGTTGCTGGAGATTCGCGCACAGGCCGGCGTGGATGGTGAGTGCGCGATCGACGACAAGACGGAGAACCAGCAGGACTGTGGTCGCACATTTCTGTCGACCAACGGAGGATGCGCCTACATCGACCTGGATCACCTGGAACTGTGCATTCCGGAGGTGCTGAGCGCGTTCGATCACGTCGCCAGCTGGCATGCCATGCTGCGCATTGCATCATCGGCCCTGGCATCTGTCAATGACCGGCGGCCCGGAATTGAGCGCGTACGGTTGCTGGCGAACAACAGCGATGGCCGCGTATCGTATGGAAGCCATCTCAACGTGCTCGTTTCGCGGACCGCGTGGGACGAGATCGTGCATCGCAAGCCCCACTACCTGGCGTTTCTCGCCGCATTTCAGGTCTCGAGCCTCCCGTTCACGGGGCAAGGCAAGGTGGGCAGTGAACATGGCGCGGCGCCTGTGGCATACCAGCTCTCGCAGCGTGCCGACTACTTCGAGACGATGGCCGGGGTGCAGACCACCTGCATGCGTCCACTCGTCAACACGCGCGACGAGCCGCTGTGCGGACGGTGGCATGCATCGCGCGGCCATCAGGCACGGTTGCACTCGATCTTCTTCGACTCCACGTTGTGTCACGTGTCGACGGTGCTTCGCGTGGGCACAATGCAGCTCGTGCTGGCAATGATCGAAGCCGGCGAGGTTGATACCAGATGCGCTCTCGACGATCCATTGGTCGCGGTGCGGCGGTGGAGTGCGAATCCGACTCTGGACGCGCGGGCGCCACTCGTTGGCGGCGAACGCGTGACGGCACTCGAGCTGCAGCGCCGGTTCCTGGAGCAGGCCACGCGCTTCGTCGACAGCGGTTACGCGGAGGGGCTTGTGCCTCGCGCAAGCGAGATTCTGGCGCTCTGGGATGCGACCTTGACGCTGCTCGAAGCGCGCGATTGGGACGCGTTGAGTCACCGCCTTGACTGGGTGCTCAAGCTCTCATTTCTCGAGCGGGCACTCGAGTATCGGCCGGATCTGACGTTCGCGTCACCGGAGATCAAACACCTTGATCACCTGTATTCGAGTCTCGATCACGCAGATGGTCTGTTCTGGAGCATGGCCGACCGCGGACTCGTGGAGACGGTGGTGTCAGCAGACGATATCGAACGGAGTGTCATCCTTCCGCCGGGTGACACGCGCGCGTGGGGCCGCGCCAGTCTGCAAAAACGCGCCGGTGCGGCGCTCGAGGAAGTGGACTGGGATTTCGTTCGCGTGCGTCTGCACGATCGGCATGGTGACGCCGACGTCTGGCGCGTCGATCTGCCCGATCCATTGGGTTCAACGCAATCCGACGTCCGGCATGTGCTGGAGGGTAGTGAAGCCCGGCGCGAGTCGCTGGCGGAGTTGCTCCAGGCGATCGGTGCAACACGTGAACCGCGCGTCGTACAGAGCCACAAGCCAGCCGCGGGCGCGGCACTCGATTACACGCATGTGCTGGGCCCCTGGCGCCATGGTGGGACGCGGGTGGCAAGAGCCGCTTGGTCGACGGACAGTCAAGCAGGGTCACAATCCGGAGGAGCCGATGGAACCGCGTGAACGCAACAATGAGCAACAGCGGCAGATGCGGGAGCAAGGAGCTGACGACGCTGGCACGGGAGAGCTGGACGCGCTTCGGTCGGCAGGGGACAGCTTCCTGAGGGCCGGCGACGAGGCCATTCGCCGAGCACTGTCAGGCGACAGTGAGGCCTTCCTCCGCGCCAACCGGCAGCGTGGCGGTGAGTGATCGTGCCGAAATGCCTGATGGGCATCGAAACCGAGTACGCCGCAACCGGCTTTGCCGTCGATGATCCGGCGAATGCCTCGGGTGTGTTCAACGAACTGAATACCGCCGTCCGTGGACGCGTTCCCTGTCTCGAGGACGGGTCGTGCGCGGGGATATTTCTGGCCAATGGCGCACGATTCTATTACGACAGCGGACATCCGGAGTATGCGACGCCGGAATGCGGGAGCCCGCGCGAAGTCCTCGCCGCTATCCGGGCCGGTGAACGCTTGCTCTCGGACGCGGCTGCTCGCGCCAGCGGCGCGCTCCGGAAAGTTGCGGTGTTTCGCAGCAACGTGGACTACGGCGGTGAACGTTCGACGTGGGGATGCCACGAATCGTACCTGCACCGCACGCCTCCGCGACTGCTGCCCGACCTGTTGATTCCGCACTTTGTTTCGCGGTTGATATACACCGGTGCCGGCGGTTTCATGCCGAACGTCGATGGAATTGAGTTCACGCTGTCGCCACGCGCGAGCATGCTGGAGTGCGCGGTGTCGGGAACGTCGACGAGTACGCGTGGCATCTTTCACACGAAGGATGAGACCTTGAGCTGCGATGGCTATCACCGGCTGCACGTCATTTGCGGCGAGAGCTTGTGTGAGGGACTGGGCACGCTGCTGAAGGTGGGCACCACCGCGCTGATCGTCGCCGCGATCGACGCCGGCTGGAACGTCGGACAAGGGCTCGCGTATCGCTCGGCCATCGATGCGCTGCGGGTCGTTTCGAGCGACCAGACGCTGGGCGCCACTGTCGCGACGGCGCGCGGTCACCGCGTGACGGCCATCAGTGTCCAGCGCGAGTATCTCAAGGCCGTGGAAGCCTGCCGACAAGCCGGTCTCCTGCCCATGTGGGCGGATGAAATCTGCGGCCTCTGGTCCACGACACTCGAGCATCTCGCCAGGAACGACGGGTGGGCGCGAAGCAATCTCGACTGGGGTCGCAAACAGGCGCTGTTCGAGCAGTGGGCGGGCGGACGTTCCAGCTGGGACGGACTGGGCTCGTGGAATACGATCTGGCACCACGTCAAGACGCAGACGACGAAGGCCGTGAATCGCCTGAGCGAACCGACGGACATGTCGCTGCACGGGATCCTGTTCGGTGAGAACTGCCCCGTGCCGGATGACAAGGCGCGGCTGACGCGGTATCTCGCGTCGAAGCATACGGATTGGGCCGGGCTGCGAAAGTTTCTTCGGCTTCGTCACGAGCTGTTCGAAATCGACGTACGATTTGGACAACTTGGCGCCGGGGGAATTCATGCGCAACTTTCAGCCAGTGGGCTCACCGGCCCGGAACTCGTGAGCGACGAGCAGGTAGCGCACGCTGTCCTGTATCCGCCAGCTGGTGGCCGGGCGATGGTGCGCGGTCAGCTGATTCGCTCGCTCAGCCAGAATGAGTCCGCCTCGGCATTCATGTGCGGCTGGACTCGGGTGTGGGATCGGCGAGACCGGCTCTTCGTCGATCTCTCGGATCCGTTCGGGACCAGTGTCGTCTGGCAACGATACGAGCACGCGGAAGCACGACGGTCAATGCTCGAGTTCTGTCGCGGCGTCTGGAGCGAGTACTTTTGAGCAGACCGGTGATTTGGCGCCTGCTCACGAATCCCGGCGATGCACAGAGCGTCCAGCGGGACGTGCGACCGCATCTTGGCACGAACGTGGGAGCAGACCGTCATGGGCGTGCCGGCGATCCGACTCGATTCAGATCCAAAGTCCCGAACGCTCTATCGCCACGAGCTCGGGCACGCGCTGCGCGAGACGCTGGTTGCCACCAAGGCGCAGGCCGCGCGCGAAGTGTTCATCGTGCGGCACGGTGATGTCGGGCAGTTTCTGGCGCTCCGCGACATCGTCATACATTGCGAGAAGCGTCCGAATCGATCGCTCAAGCAGATTTGTCTTGGGCAGACGCTGATACCCCTCGTGACGGGGGAGTACTCGGACAGCGGTCAGTTTCTGCGCAGTGTACGGACACTGTTGTTGAATGCGGTGCGCGAGGAGGTTCGCAACCTGTTCCTGGTTTCGGCCAGCGACGCGATGTTCGAGGAACACTGGCGGCACGCGTTGTTGCTTGCGCGGGAGGATGCCAGGCAGACCAGTGACACGACGGGCGCGCGCGGTGGTGGCACAGCGGCCGCACCACCGGAACCGGCGGTGGACAGCGTCGAGGGCCTGATCCGGTTGCTGCCGCAACTCGACATTCCGGCGTCAGTCGAAGAGCAGTATGTGGGCGATTCGCCGGAAGTGCGTCTCGTTCGGTTCTACATCGTCCGTGCCGCGGCAAACCGCGACACGGTGCTGATCCTTGGTGACACCGGCACTGGCAAGGAGGTGGTGGCGCGCCTCATACACAGCCTCGGTGCCGGGCACCCCGGCACATTCATCCCGGTGAATTGCGGATCCATTCCGCGCGACCTGCTCGAGTCGGAGCTGTTCGGCTTCGAGAAGGGATCACATAGCCAGGCTGACCGCAAGAAGGAGGGGCTCTGGCTGGCCGCGCAGGGCGGAACGCTGTTCCTCGACGAGGTGGCAGACCTCGCGCTCGATCATCAGGTGAAGATCCTCCGGGCGCTCGACGATCACGAGATCCGCCCGGTGGGCGCGGTTAAGACGGTGCATGTCGACGCGCGTATTCTGGCCGCCACCAACAACGATTTGGCCGCGATGGTCCGTAGCGTGCTCTTTCGCGTCGAACTCTACTACCGGTTGCTCGCGACGATGATCCGCACACCGGCGTTGCACGAGCACACCGGGGATATTCCGAAGCTCGTGGCGAAGTTCTGGAAGGTCGCGACGCACGACGAATCGAGCGTGCTCGCACCTGGTGTGGTGGAGTTTCTGAAGCAACATGTGTGGCCGGGCAACGTGCGCGAGCTGTCCCTCTGTCTCACGTCCGTGCACAACCTCTTCGGCAAGGACGGCATTCGCATCGAGCATGTGCGGGCTGTGCTGAATCAGAACCGGCAGGTGGCACGGCCCCACGACGGGCACGTCGAAATCGAGGACGTGCGTGTGCACCGGGTGCAGTGCCTGCGGCACTTGCGCCGGGTAGACGACACCTTGCGCGCGGCGCAGGTGCGCCTTCGCGACGTGATGAAGGGGCGTTCGCGCGTGCCGGCCACGTACGAGGCGATCGCGGCGGCCACTGAGGACCGCGTGAACGAGCTGGAGGTGCTGTGCCTGCATCCGCTGCTCTTTTACGGTCCGACGCCGACCATGTTCACGGTGGTGCGTCGACTGAAGGAGAAGCTGCGTGATTTTTCCGAGCGCATGCGCAAGGAACCGGAATTGGCGCTGGAGTTCTGGAAGAAGGAGCTGGAACCGGATTTCGCGTATGCGCTGACGATGTTGTTCGAAGAGGTGGATCGGTTGATGAAGGCGGGGTGAGGGGTGGGGCCGAGTATTCTTGGCGTCCGTGAGTAAGTGGAGGCTGCTTGTGGGGGCGGATGCTGTACCTGGCTCCGTCGAATTCGCACAACTCGTGCGAAGGCTGGCGATGCTCGCATGGCTTGTTCTAACGCTCAGATGCGGAACAAGCGGTTGATCTTGACGATGAAAGCCAGATTCTGGAGCGTCGGGCAACGAGCTGCTGGCGCATTGCGACCGTCGTTGCAGCCGATGAACAACTCGCTAGTCGATCGGAAACACCAGCAAGGTCTCCTGTGTCATCAGAGGACCCGTTTCCGGACTCCGCCACAACGGCGATTCAGGTCGTTTCTTCCCAGGTGGCCACCGTGCCTCCCGACTTCGGCCGCGAGGCAGCGTGCGGCCAGCAGGCGGTGCTCGCCGACGGGTACGCCATACTGGAGCGGGCCGAGGAGATCGAGGCCGTCTCTATTGGAGCCATGACAGCAGGATGCTACCTATGTCCTCTCGTGCGTCTGGACCGCAGGGTTCAACCAGCCGGTGACAGGAACGCCAAGCAATGGCGAGTGAATCGAAATCGGTCGTTGTTTGCGCTGCTCGCAAGAGCGGCCTCGAACAGGTGCGGACCGCGATCGCACACATGCCTGACGCGGAGTGGCACCTCCTGTCGACCGATGTGCCGGAAGATAGGACCGCTCTTGAGGCCTGGAGCCGACGGAGCGGCTTGCGAGCAGCGATCATCCTCTTCGAGGGAACAATGGAGGAGGCCAAGGACGCCCAGTTCCTGGCTCAGGTTAGTCGACTCACGAACCGAGCCTCAGTCGGCTTTGGGCTCTTCGTCTACGGACCGGCGAGCCTTACAGACACTTTCTCGCAGGCAAGGGAGCTGGGCGAGCTAAGAGACGTCGTCCAACTCACGAAAGCGCGATCGCGCAACGAGACCCTTGATGACGCAGCGTCGTTCATCCGCGCCGCGGGTCGAATTCGACTTGCCGCCGGCGTTGAAGGAATTCAGAATCAAGGCGCACGGCTTCTCGGCGCAACGGCTGGATTGGTCGAAGTGGTCGCATGTCTTACGGTCACTCTCTTTCTGACGCGGCTGATTCCCGCCGACGCGTTTTGGAACCTCGACCCGAGGGTCGCTGGAGTGGTGGCGGGCATCCCGTTTCTTCCGTCTGTCTTACTGCCGTTACTCTGCGTGCGTCCGGGGTTCGGGCTGCAGATTAGCACAGCCTCCGGCAAGCGTAACGGCCCAGCGGTGATCGGCCTACTTCTTTTGTGCATGTTTGTCCTCGTCCGCGGATCCCTGTCGTTCGGGGATGCAACCGCAGCCCCGGAGGGATGGCTCACACTAGGGCAGTGCATTGGGCTTCTGCTCGAAGCGCTTCGGCGGAATGGCCGTCGTGCGGCGTGGTTGCTGCGAATACGGCATCACGCGACCGACAGGCGAGGCGGATTGCCAACCGTCCGCGGCCTTGCGCCAGCGG
>JANMWU010000797.1:0-4071 GCA_031380785.1 Gemmatimonadaceae bacterium | reverse complement strand
CTTCCGAGCTGAGCCATGGTGATCGACACCTCCGCCCTTATCGCATTACTGATCGCCGAACCCAACGCGGAACGACTCCGGGCCGCGCTGGAGAGTGATCCGCTGCGTCGTGTGTCCGCGGCAACGGTGGTCGAAGCGTCGTTGGTTTTGCTTCGCCGCTTCGGAGATGCCGGCGACGCGTCGCTCGACCGTTTATTGCGAGGGTTAAATGCGGACATGATCGCCGTCGATCTCGAACAGACGAGCGTCGCTCGAGACGCTGCCCTGCGCTATCGACGCGGCCATCATCCCGCCGCCCTCAATTTCGGAGACTGTTTCTCGTATGCGCTCGCCAGCGTGATGGGCGAATCGCTCCTGTTCGTCGGCGACGACTTCACACAGACCGACATCGCCGCAGTACCGTGGTGAAACGGTTGGCGGGACGCGGTGCCTTCATTCCGTGCTTTTCCGCTACTTATTCGCCTCCAACACCGCCCTCCTTTGCAACGCCTTGTGCCCATTCAGAATCCACGGCGCAACTTCCATCCGGAACTGGCCGGTTTACCAGTCATCGAACGCGGCGCTGCCACCTTGCCAGTGCAGCTGCCCGGCGAAACTCACCATATCGGTGATACCTGATCCAACCACCGTCGTCTTTAACATCTTACGGTGCGTGCCGAGGCCGATCGGCGAGATTCTTACTTGCCAATAACGGATGTACGATTGGCGCGCCGAGCGCGTCGGACATGCGAAGCGCGTGTGTGTCGCGTCCTTCGGGTATGAATGCGGATCCAATGACCTGAAATCCGAGCGCGAAGCTGTCAGTGCATGCCCCGCTGATCCGCCGGCAGCCCGACCTGCTTCATGATGGCGACAAAGCGCGGATCGACGCGAAGCGGCCAGAGCCTGTCTGGCAGCTGATATTCTTCATCATGACATCGTGCACTCGCACTCGAAAGGCGAGCGACGCTGCGAGCATGGCGTGCGCCAATCCCGACTCCGGCCGCAGCGTGAGCGCCGTGCGCGCCGCCGCATCGGAACGTGCAAATGCCTGCGCGCTGGGAAGGGTGCCGTAGAATGCGAAATTGCTGTACGCCGATGACAGCCCGATCCACGCATCGGCGAACGCTGCACGCCGCGATTCGCGAGAGGTGACACGAGTATCGATGCTTGCCGACGCGCCCATTGATCCTTCGCGGTCGCGCCGGAACATCTGCCGCAGCGGCTACGCGGCGGCAGATGATACAACGGCGTTCATCAAAGTTCAGAATGTCACCAGCCCGTTCGCGCCCGCAGGAATTCCGGGCACAACGCCAAGCTTTTCGAGCGATCCATCGTTCGCGATGTGGAACATGCTGATCTGACCGCCCTTGCCGTCGAGACTGTACAGGAAGTCGACGCCATCGTGCGTCGCGAGGTCGATAGGCCCAGCGCCTGTGGTGGCAGTGATACCGTTCGCGTCAAGAATCGTAAGGCGACCGCCGCGGGACAGAGTGAACCCGGTGATCGTGCCGCTACCGGTATTCGATGTGTATGCGAACTTGCCGTCGCCGGAGATCGCAATCCAGCAGGCGGCACTCTCGTGCGTCGGCACCGAGCGGGAGATGGTCTCGGCCGCGCCGCGGCGGAGTCTATACGTGGAGACGGCCGCTGCATTGGCGGCGCCGCCAAACGCTTCGGAGACGATCACTTCACCGCCGCGTTCATCCACGTAGAAGCCGAATGGTGTGGCGCCGTTGGACGGAGTGACGATCGGAGCTTCGGGACGATCGGACCGATCGAGGCGAAATGTTACGATATTGTTCGTGGCCTTCTCGGTGACGATCAGCCGCCGCTCGGACCGGTTGAAGCCGATCTGAGCGGCATCAGGGGCGGCGACGGTCAATCCGCGAGTCGAATTCGCAAGCGGAACCAGCTGGCCATCGCGACGAACGCGGAAGCCGGAGATGTTCGCCGTTCCTCCGTCATTCAGCACGTAGAGCAGCTCGTCTGACAGTGCGATACTGATTGGTTGCTCGCCGCCCGATGCGATGGTCTGCTCGAGCGCAAGTCCCGTGCGGTAGATGCCGAATACCGAGATCGTGTTGCTGCCGGCGTTGACCACGTAGAGATGTTCGGCGTACGCATCGAGTGCGACGCCGCTCTGATTGCCAAGCCCGTTGCCGGTACCGGTCCCGCCAGTCGGGTACGCGAGCCTGCCGCCGAGCGTGCCGTCGGCGTTGCGCGGAAAGTAAAGAATTTCGTTGCCCGCCGCGGCATTTGACGCGGTCGCGACAAAACGTGGCGAGCGCTGAAACTTCGGATAAGCGCCGAAGGTGAGCTGCGGGACGATTTCCGCCGGTGCCTCGGTGGCTGGATCCTTGGCGCAAGCCATGAGAGACAGGCCTGCGACGAGGCCAACCAGTGTCGAGCGAACGTTCATGATGCCCTCGGGGGTTTACGTCGGATGGTGCAGGGGAGCGTCCAGGAACCGCGACGCACGGCGCGCGGCATGCGCTGCCTGAAAGCGGTGCGTCAATAGAGATCACCCGGTTCCGGCGCCAATCAGCTCACGCCCTGCGGCCTGTCACGCGCCTCACTCACGTTTGCGACGGCGATGCGGTACTGCTCGGCGAAATCGCAGATCAGAACTTCGGCGTCCTTCTTGCCCTCGGCCGGATATTTCGTGAGTGCGGCCGCGCGATCGGAATCGCGACCCAGTTACCGCGTGGTGCGAGTCGTGGTGCGGCGGGCGTTTGCCATTGGCCGAAGTCGGCGGGAGTGAGCAGAGGCGTTGCCACTCCTCACTTCTTCGGCCACCGGCTCCGCCCCCAGAACCCGTCAGGCGTCTGCATCATGCTCTCAAGCCCCGTGCGCCTGATCGCTGCCTCCGCTTCTCGCTGCGCCAGCATCAGCACGTCGTCCTCATTAACGCTCAGCACCTTCCTGTCGCGCAGCAGCACCCGACCGTTCACGATCGTCGTGCTCACATCATTGCCATTCGCAAAGTAGGCAACTCGATAGAGCGGCATGTTCATCGGCATCAGGTGCGGGCGCCACCAGTCGATCAGAATCACGTCCGCCTTCTTCCCCGCCTCCAGCGAGCCGATCTCTTTCTCCAGCCCGAGTGCCTTCGCGGCATCGACGGTCACCATCTCCAGCACCTTGCCGGCCGGCAGCACCTTCGTGTCGCGCCAGTAAAAGCGGTGATAGCGCATTGCCTGGAACATGTGGCGGAACATGTCGTAGCTGCGATCGGGCGCCACACCGTCCGAACCGAGCATCACTGTCACGCCGGCGTCAAGCAGTTCGACGAGCTGAAAGCGACGATTCGTTGCCGCGTTCGCACTGGGATTGTGAACGATGCGGGTGTTGGTGCGCCTGAGAATTGCAATCTCTTCATCGGTGAACTCAGTGGCGTGCGACAGAATGACGTCGGGGCCGAGTATGCCGATGTCGTCGGCGAATTTCACGGCACCGGTTGTGTAGCCATCCTGCGTGAACAACAGATGGTACTTCTTCGACAGTGCACGCGTGGTGCGCGCGTGTGCCGTCAGCTCGTCGAGCGCCGACCCGGTGATCTTGTGCTCGGCGGGAATGTGGGTCGGAAACGCCACTGCCAGATTGATCCGGCCATCGCCCTCCCCCTGCCAACGCCTGATCAGCGCCTCCGACACCTCGAGTTGCTTCTCGAACGTCACCGCCACATCGCGCGGCGATCCGCTGCTCCAGTCGGTGTAGGTGTTCGGGAACGGCTGCCGCCGCGGCCCGACGGCGAGGAAGTATCGCAGACCGACGTCTTTGATCGCCTGCAGATAGGCGTCGCCGTACTTCTCGTCGTCGGTGCGCATTATCATGTCGCCGCCACCGAAGAAGGTCAGCGCCGTCGTGACGCCGAATCGCACCCGCTCGACGCTGGTGAGCAACGCATCGGCGCGCCAGAAATCCACTGTCGATCCGCGTGCATAGATCTTCTCGGTGATCGGATAGAACTGATCGAGATCCATGCCAAGCGATTTTACGAGACCATGGCCGGCATGCCCGTGACCGTCGATCAGTCCGGGCATGATGATCTTGCGCCGGGCGTCGATCACGTCGCGGCCCGAAAATCGT
>JANMWU010000792.1:0-2075 GCA_031380785.1 Gemmatimonadaceae bacterium | reverse complement strand
ACGATCGACGACTGACGCCGCGCATCGGCGCACGGAGGTGGCGGCAGCTGAGCTTTCACGCCTCTCCGCGATCGCCGCGAAAGCGCGCTGCCAATTTCTGTGACGACTACGCGGCGCGCGTGGCGTGTGCGATCAGCCGATATCGTCGGCGGACTCCACTGAATGGCACACTCGCCAGTCCGTGCTTCATCTTTGTACTGATGCGCCGCAACAGACCGACACGAGGCCGCTGGGCCAGTATTTCCACCTGGGAGAAACCTGCTGCGCGACACAGGCCGGCCATGGCAGCGCCGTTTGGTGCCCACCAGTTCGACGCGTCGTGGTGCAATTCGTCGCCGGGGAAGAACTCAAACAGAGCCCGCGAGCCGGAGCCGGGAATTTCCATCGCCTCAGTCTCGATGACGCAAAGCCCTCCCGGAGCGGTGAGCTCGAATACCCGGCGGAGCGCGGCGAGTGGGTTTTCCAGATGATAGAGAACCCCGAGAAAGAGCACGATGTCAAACGACCCAATCACTGTTGAATCACCCGCCATGAAGTCGTTCACAACCGCCTGGACCCGGCTGTTCAGCACTCTGTGTGCCGCGTCGAATGGCGCGCGGCCGGGGAGCTCCGCCGGGCGCCAGTGCTCGGTCAGGTGTGGCGGCGGAATAGATCGCCCGGCTTTTCTCGCGCTTCGCCAGTCGCGCATATACGACGCCATGTCAGCGGACCAGGCGTAGTGGTCGAGAGCGACCACGCGCGCGGCGCCCAACCGCTCCGCTGCAAACGAGAAGAACCCGTCGAACGCACCGATATCGAGCACGGACTTCCCTGCCAGATCCGGGAGGCGCAACCCGCGGAGCTCATCCTGCCAGACCGAAAGCGGCTTTCGGCCAGGCGTGACGATACCCGGCGCCAATTCGATGGAGTGATACCACTCGGGGTGGTGACGGAGCACCTCTTCTGCGGAAGGCATCTGAAACGGGAAAAAGGCGAAGGCACCGAATTGACTCTCGCAATCTGCGAGAGGTCGTCGCCGCGGCGACGCACGCCGACATGTTCACTGATTGCAAACATAGTCAGCTAGGAACAGCGGATCGTCGCATTGGCGCGCGGCTGAGACGACGGCAGAGCGAGGTCGAACGAAGGTCCGTGACGCGGAAGCTGCGCCGCTGAGCAAGCCACAATCGCCGCGGCGTCAGCGAATCGAACCAGCGTAGCGTCGGCAGGTACGCATGCGCTGAGCTCTCGTCGTGACCGATCCGGCCGAGCAGGTGCAGTGAGACATTTCCGCCGCGCGCGCGCGCGAAATCATGGAATGTCTTCGCGTCGGTCGGTGATCTGATGTCGTCATCGATGCCGTTGTACAATCGCATGGGCACGCTGGGAATACACGCATCAACGGAGTTTCCATCCAGCGCCGTGGTGAACCAGTTCGCACGGTTCTGCGCGAGGTCCGTCACGAACTCAGGGCGAAAAACGCCGGCGAGACCAGACTGCAGCGACACGCGTCGCACGGCGTATGAACCTGCGATGGCCACCTGAGCCGCGCAGTCGATCGCCATCAAGTCAGTGCTTGTTGATTGCACGCTGCACCGACGTCAGCTGCCCGTCACGCATCTCTTCGGTGGCCAGCGACACAACCAGCGCCAGTAGATACGTCACCGGAGCGAATGACAGCGCCACCATGCCCGCCCACTCAACGCGTCGGCGGCGGAAATCATCGCGCAACAACACCAGGCAGAACCACCAGAGCAGGCCAACGTTCGGCGCGCCGATTACTCGTGTCACCGCATACACAGGTTCCGGCAACACGCGCAGTATCGGCAGCGCCGCGATCGCTTGCGCACTCACACTGATCGACAGCGCGGCCAGTGCTTGCCCCTGCACTGTCGCGCCACCGTCACGCACGGCGAGGATGGCGAGCAGCACCGTCATCGCGAGCGCGATTCCAGTTATTGACCGGGCATTAAACTACTTGACATATACTTGCCATGGTGCTACGATCGGTGCATGCCCACGACGGACCGTCGCCGCGCGAGTACCGATGCCCGCATCGCCCTGCGGCAGCAGGTCGTGACGCTGCGCGCGCAGGG
>JANMWU010000760.1:0-5617 GCA_031380785.1 Gemmatimonadaceae bacterium | reverse complement strand
GTTTTCGCGCGCGTGCCCAGCGTGTCCAATCAGGTGATCCATCCCTACACGGATCTGCTGGTGCACGACATGGGTGAAGGGCTTGCCGACAACCGACATGATTTCACAGCTCACGGGCGAAAATTCCGTACCGCGCCGCTGCAAGGCGTTGCTCTCATTCCTGAATTCGCTGTAACAGCGCGCACTATCGTCCGGCATCTCGATGGGTGTGCCGGGCGATTCTGCGTCGCCGCATTCACTGCCCGCCGGACACAGCAAACAGATACGGTCCGGATCCCAGCTCGACGATCAGGTCAGTGCCGCTCTGGCGTATGCCGCGAATGCCATCCGTCCCGTGCAGCGGCCTGCCATTTTCGCTTACGTGATCTGCGCTCGCGTGCGGCAACGTCACCGTCGCCCAGGTGTTCGACGGCACGACAATCGCGAGCTGCATCCGCCCTTCAACCAGCTTCCACTCCGAACTCAGGATTCCGTACGGCGTCTGCAATTCAGTCTTCGCACTCGTAAGTCCGCCGCCCGGCTTGGGTGCGATGATCGCGTGCCGATATCCTGGCGCTGCGTCATCCACATCGAGCCCACCGATGGTCCGATACATCCAGTCACCGATGGCGCCGAACGCGTAGTGATTGAATGAGTTCATTGAAATCTCCTGAAACGATCCGTCCGGCCGGATCCCGTCCCACCGCTCCCACATTGTCGTCGCGCCGCGCGTTATCGGATAGAGCCATCCGGGGTACGTGCGCTGCGTGAGCAGCTGATACGCGACATCGATTCTGCCATTCTGCGACAGCGCGTGCGTCAGCTCCGGCGTTCCGAGAAATCCGGTGGACAGATGCCCGCCGTGCCGGCCGATGTCATCGACCAGACGCTGCACGGCGCGCGGGCCTTCGTCGGCGTCCAGCAACCCGAAATTCAGCGCCAGCGCGTAGGCGGTCTGCGTGTTCTCACTCACACGACCGTTCGGTGAGACGAACTCCTTGCGGAAGGCGGCGCGGACGCTGGTGAACAGCATGCGATAGTGCGCTACGTCTTCCGCATGGCCGAGTACCGTCGCGGCGCGGGCAACAATGTCGGCGGAGTGCGCGAGATATGCGGTGGCGATGAAATCCTTGCCCGTGGTTGCACCGGGGTAGCCGGCGTCATCGCTGTGCCACGCGAGCCAGTCGCCGAAGTGATCGTCTTGGCGCCAGATCAATCCACTGCCGGCGCGACGCTGCTCATAATCCACCCACGCCTTCATGCTCGCGTACTGTCGTTCAAGAGTGCCGCGATCGCCGTACATGAGGTACATCGTCCACGGCACGACGGTCGACGCATCGCCCCACCCTGCGGCAGCCGCGAAGTGCACACTGTCGCCACCCAGCGGATTGGGAATTACCCACGGCACACTGCCACCGGGATGCTGATCGAGCGCGAGGTCACCGAGCCACTTCGCGAAGAAACCGGAGACGTTCATGTTGAAGCTGGCCGAGCGTGCAAACACCTGTGCGTCGCCGGTCCAGCCGAGTCGTTCATCGCGCTGCGGGCAGTCAGTGGGAACGTCGAGGAAATTGCCGCGCTGCCCCCACAAAATATTCCGCTGCAGCTTGTTCAGCATCGTGTCTGACGTCACGAATGTGCCGGTTTCAGCAAGGTTGCTGTGCACCACGATGCCGGTGACGTTCGTGAGCGACGGTGTCGCAGTCAGGCCATCGACCTGCACGTAGCGGAAACCGTGATAGGTGAATCGCGGCTCCCACGTCTCCTCCCCGCCGCCCTTCAGCGTATAGCGATCGACCTGAAACGCATCGCGCAGATTCTGCGTGTAAAGATTGCCCTTCTGGTCGAGCACTTCCGCGTGTCGCAGCGTGATCGTCGTACCGGCGACACCACGCACCCTGAGTCGCACCCAGCCGGTGATGTTCTGGCCGAGATCATAGATGAGCTGCCCGGATGGTGAGTCGATGATCGCGATGGGCTTCACTTCCATCACGCGCCGCACCGGCTCAGTCACCGGCGCCACCAGTGCTGCCGACGTGCGCTCGGCCAGTGCCACTGCGCTCCAGGCGCTGTCGTCGAAGCGCGCGTTGTTCCATCCCGATTTCTCGCGACGCGCATCGTAGCTCTCGCCACGGTAGATGTCGGCGTAGGTCACGGCACCAGTGGACATCTTCCAGTTGGCGTCGGTGACGACACGTTCAATGCGACCATCGGCGTACGCGATTTCCAGCTGCGCGATCAGGGCAACCGTGGTGCCGTAGTCGTTCTTCCGACCGGAGAATCCGAGGTAGCCGCGATACCAGCCGTCGGCCAGCATGGCGCCGATGGCATTCTCGCCTTGCGACAGTGCCTGCGTCACATCGTACGTCTGATACTGAAGCCGCTTACTGTAACTGGTCCAACCTGGTGTGAAGAAATCGTCACCGATGCGCTGGCCGTTGATGTGCAGTTCGTACAGACCGCGCGCTGAGATGTAAATACGCGCAGACTTAACGGCGCCTTTGACGGTGAACGTGCGCCGCAAAAGCGGAGGCGGTGCGCCGGCCGAATCACGCGCGGACGCGGGCGGCCCAATCCATTGTGCCGACCATCGTGCGGGATCGAGCAGCGCTGTTTCCCAGAACGCCGGCTCGCTCCACTGCGATGCGCGCCCGGTCGCATCCCAGACACGCACGCGCCAGAAGTACCGTGTTGCCGATGCGAGCGCTGGGCCTTCATACGTGCGGAAGATCGACTCACCTGAGTTTTGTCGATTCGAATCCCATAACAGTTGTCGGCCCGACGCGAGATCGGTGCTGCTGGCGGCGACCTGTATCTGATACGCGGCTTGCATGGTGCTGCGCGTCGCGCTTTCAATCCGCCAGCTGAGTCGGGGACGGAGCACGTCGGTACCGAGCGGATTGGCGCGATACTCAGTGAGCAGTCCGGTCACGGAGAGGCCGACCCCGGCCAGCCGCGGTTGCGCGCCGGCAGTGGTTGGCGTGAGCTGCGGAAGTATCGCTGACGCGATCACTGCCAGCACTCTCACCAGCGGTGCGCGGAAGCGCGCTCCATTTGCTTTCGCCGACCGCCGTTCCGAAACGCGATGGCAGTAGCCTACCAAGGTGCCGCAGTAAACGAGGTTCAAATGATCTCCGGGCCGGCGACAGCAGGAATCGGTGCCGCGCCTTGAACTTCCGGCCGGACCGGTGATTGATTGCGTCTTCAATGGATCAAGATCTCGCGTTGCGCGACCGATCGCTACGAGGCCAAACAGGATCGTGTCCTCTCCAAAACGCCGTCACGATGACTGAATCTCAGCCCGCGGCGGGCACGCGCCGCTTTCCATTCATTCCACTCGTCCACGAACGCCGCACGGCAGCGGATTCGATCGCACGCGGCAGCGAGTTCTACGCCGAAATGAATCGCCGTCGCACCACGCGCCACTTTTCCACCGATCCTGTGCCGCGCGAGATGATTGAGCTCGCGATACGAACGGCCGGCACTGCGCCGAGCGGCGCGCATCAGCAGCCGTGGACGTTCGTGGCAGTTTCGGACGCGGAAACCAAGCAGCGGCTGCGCACGGCGGCGGAGGACGAAGAGCAACGCTTCTATCGCGGCAAGGCGCCCGCCGACTGGATCGACGCGCTGGCACCACTCGGCACTGACGAGCACAAGCCGCATCTGACCGATGCGCCGTGGGTGGTGGTGCTGTTCCGTCAGTCGTATGGACTGTCGGCCGATGGGAAGAAGCGGACGTTCTACTACACCGACGAATCGTGTGGAATCGCGGCCGGCTTCTTCATCGCCGCGATTCATCGGATGGGGTTGGTCAGCCTGACGCATACACCGAATCCGATGGGCTTCCTGCGTGACCTGCTGGCACGGCCGGTGAACGAGAAAGCGATGGTGGTAATGCCCGTCGGGTATCCGGCGGATGGGGCGACGGTGCCGGACCTGCAACGCAAGTCGCTCGATGAGATTGCAGTCTGGCGCTAGTCAGGAGTGCTCCCGACTACAGCTCCCTCCATGCTTCGCGTGAGGGCCCGCTACTTCGCGGCGGCTTCAGCCACAATCGTCGTCGGCCTGTTCGTGCACTTGCGCGGAGCAGCGCTGGGACCTGTCACGCGCGATGTGCTGGGCGATGCATTGTGGGCAGCGATGATCGCATGGCTCGTGGGTGCAATCGCGCCGAATGCGCCGCTGCTTGCGCGCGCGATCGCGGCGTACTCAGTGTGCGCGGCGGTTGAAGTGGGTCAGCTGTACCACAGTCCGGCGCTCGACGCGGTTCGCGCGACATTTGTTGGGCATCTCGTCCTCGGCAGTGGCTTCGACGCGCGAGATTTCGCGTCGTACGCAGCCGGCGTCATCTGCGCAGCGCTTCTCGAAATGGCGGCTCTCCGGAACGGCAACCAATCAACCACTTCGCCGCGCTAAGCACGTCAGCGAACGTTGTGGGCATCGGATTCACTTCCTGAGCACAAACACCACCGCGGGATCGATCGGATAGCGACCGAATCGCGAGCCATAGATTGCCAGTCCGCCCGGCAGCGCTGCGCTCACTTCAAGCCGCACCACCACGAATCCCGTCCGCGCTGATTCCGCGATCGCTGCAGCGCTGAGTGGAATTCGAACCAGTTCCCCATACGAACCGGCTTCGTGCAGCGTGCGATCGTACGGCTGCGCGTTCCAGCTCAGAATTCCGCGCGAATCGGCCGGATCGTCCTTCAGTGCCGCATGGCCGGCGACAGCGCCGTTCACGCGGACCGTGATCGCACTTGGGTACTTGTACGCGCTCGTCATCGGATAACTGTTGCTGTTCCGGCTGCGATCGTGAAAGCCGCCGCCGCGCATGTAGTCTTCGTTTTCTTTCGCGGGGGTATCGCGATCCTTGCCGTTCAGGCGCTTCGCCGAGGCTTCGACGAGGAAAGTTGCGTGCTCAACGTCGCGCGCGGCGACACCGGCCGGCCAGGGAATTCGATACTCGACGTATCCGCTGCCGGCGGCACTGAATTTTCTGTCGCCGAGCACCGTCCACTGCTTCACTGACCACGCGGATGCACCGGTGTTGGTGGCGCCGACGTGTGAAGCGACGACGCGCTGCCCGGTTGCGAGCGTGCCGCGAACCGGAACAACGTCGCCGACGACGAAAGTGGTGAAGTTGCGGTGCAGCACAGCACCCCTGCCGTCCTCCAACCTCACTGCCAGCACGGCGACGCTCATCTCATTCGGCATCGTCACATTGAGTGGCGCGAGCGGCGCCGACAGCCACGGTCGGTACGGCACGCGGACGCTGTACGTGCCGTACGACTTGTGCTCGCCGAAGCTGTTCCAGCCCGACAGTTCGGCGCGAATCGTCAGCGAATCACCGTACGTCGCTTTGCCGCTGAGAAAGCTGGCGTACAGCGGCACATCGACGCGCGCACCAGGTGTCACGTCATGGCTCAGCAGCGAGTCACCCACCGCGATGTAGAGCGGCGCGTGCAGATCGCGCAGCGTCATGCCGGGAACGAGGTCGCCGAAACCGGTTTCCTTCACCGTACGATCAAAGCGCACGTAGCCGTTCCACTCGTTGATCACGTCATGATGCTCCGTGTATAGCCAGCCTGAGAGTTTTGGGAAACGCCGGAACGCATCGATCGCACGACGATAGTCCCAG
>JANMWU010000743.1:0-4114 GCA_031380785.1 Gemmatimonadaceae bacterium | reverse complement strand
CCACCTGGTTCCCGGTCTTCGACGCGGTGAAGAGTGTGTCATCCATCGGTGCGGTGGAGGTCGCGCCATCCGATCCGAACGTCGTGTACGTCGGCACCGGCGACATGATCACCGGCGGCACGCTGGATCAGGGGAACGGCGTGTACAAGTCCACCGACGCCGGTCAGACGTGGCAGCCGATCGGACTCTCCGGCAGCCGGCACATTCAGACCATTCTCGTCGATCCGCGCAATCCCGACATCGTGATGGTCGGCGCCTTGGGCGATCATGTCGTAAAGAGCGACGTGCGCGGCGTATATCGCAGTACCGACGGCGGGCGCTCGTGGAGCAAGCCACTCTCCATCGACGACGAAACCGGTATCGCGAAACTGGCGCGCGCCTTTGACGTGCCCGATGTGATCTTCGCCACCAGTACCAGGCACTACGCGGCACCGACCTACGCGGCGGGATCGTATCGTTCATGGCAGTTCAGTCTTGGCCCCCGCCCCACTCCCGATACGGGTCGCACCGGCACCGCCATTTACAAATCGGTCGATAATGGTGCGACATGGCACGACGTGACTGGCACCGGCCTGCCGCGACTGGAAGGTCGACTGTCGATCGCCGTCGCCATGCACACCAATGCGCAGCGCGTATTCCTCATCTCCAACTCGGCCCTGTACCGCTCGGACGACGGTGGCGCGACATGGCGGCAGATGGCCGCCGATGATGAACGCATCAGAAACGGCCAGGACGGCTACAGCTGCGGCGTGTACGTCGATCCGCAGAATCCCGACATCGTGTACACGCTGAACACGGCCAGCTACAAGTCCACCGACGGCGGCGCCACGTTCACAGGCTTCAAGGGCGCACCGGGCGGCGATGATCCGCAGCAGATGTGGATCGATCCCACCAACGGCCAGCGCATCTTCATGGGCCTCGATCAGGGTGCGACGGTGTCGCTCGACGGCGGCGCCACGTGGAGCTCGTGGTATAACCAGTCCACCGAGCAGGTGTATCACGTCGCCAGCGACAACAGCTTCCCCTATTTTGTCTACGCCACGCAACAGGATGCGGGCGCAATCCGCACGCGCAGTCGAGGCAACTACGGCGCGGTGACGATGTTCGACTGGAATCCCGTGAACGGCTGGGAATGGGGCTCGATGCGCCCAGATCCGCTGAATCCAAACATCGTGTATGCCAGCGGCGCCGGAATCGTGAAGATTTCGTATCCGAGCGAGCAATACATCAACATCAGTCCCGCGCTCGATCCGGCCGCCAAGGCGCGCAGCACCTCGTCGCTGCCACTGGTGTTCGCGCCGTGGAACCAGCGCCAGCTGATCGCAGGCCTCAACTACGTGGTGTCGTCGCTGGACGGCGGCGTGCACTGGACGCGGATGAGCCCCGAGCTGGGCATTCCCGCCGGCCTCGATTCCGCTGCGGCGTCAAACACGCGCGGCGGCCGCGGCGCCATCGAAACGCTCGCGGCGTCGACCGTAGCGCGCGGGCTGCTCTGGGTCGGGACGAACAACGGGTTGATCCATCTCACACGCGATGGTGGCACGACCTGGAAGGACGTGAGCATCGCGGCGCTGCCGAACGTCAGGCGGGCCAACATCTCCATGATCGAGGCATCGCACCACGACGCCGGCTCGGCCTACGCCGCCATCGAGTATCTCCGCACCGGCGATCATACGCCGTATCTGTATCGCACGCGTGATTTCGGTCGCACCTGGACCACAATCGTAACGGGACTGCCCACAGACGAACCAAGTGGAAGCTTTCTGCGCGCGGTGCGTGAAGACGGCATCAGGCGCGGTCTGCTCTTTGCCGGCACCGAGAGCGGCATGCATGTGTCGTTCGATGACGGAGACCACTGGCAATCACTGCAGCAGAATCTGCCGAATACCCCGGTGCGCGACATCGAAGTGCGCGGGAACGACGTGATCATTGGCACGCACGGTCGCGGCATCTGGATTCTGGACGTCGTGGCAATGCTGCGGCAGGTAACGGCATCCATCGCGATGGAACCGGCGCATCTGTTCACGCCCGGCGACGCGATCCGGATGCACCGCAACGTCGGCTGGAACACACCGCTGCCACCGGAGATTCCGCACGCGCTGAATCCACTCGATGGCGCGAGCATCGACTACTGGCTGGCGTCGAATCCGGGCTCCGCCATCACGCTCGATGTGACCGATGCAACGGGCGCGCCGGTTCGGCATTACTCGAGTGTGACGCCCGCCGCGGTGGCGGAAGCCGTGCGTCCTCCGCATCCCAACTTCTGGATTGAAGCACCCTACGGGATGCCAGCCAACGCCGGCACGAACCGGATGACGTGGGATCTCCGGGAGGCTGCACCGCCGGCGTTTGTGCACAGCTTCGAGATCAATGCGAATCCCGGGCTGACACCGGCGTCGCCTGAAGGTGCGCTCGTTGCACCCGGTGTGTACACACTCACGCTGCGGGTGGACGGGCACGCGTATGTGCAGCGTGTCACGGTGCGGAACGATCCGCGTTCGCCGGCAAGCGCAGCGGCGCTCAAGGCACAACGCACGCTGCAGACACAACTCACGCGCGCCATCCGTGCGACGTGGGATACGGGGCAGCAGGCGATTGCACTGCGTGCGAGTATCGCGAAGCTGACGGGCGATCCGACTGCCGCGGTGCGGGCGGCCCTGATTGCGACACTCGACAGCGTCGTGGGCGGGCCAGTCGCGAGCGCAAACTTCAAGGGCGTCAACGGTGCGTTCGTGAGCCAGCTCATGGCATTAGAGAACGCCGACATGGCGCCGACGCCTTCGATGCGCGCGGCGTATGCAGCGACGTGCAAGCAACTTGCGGCATTGCTGGTTCGCTGGCGCGCCACCGTGGCGACATCGGTGCCGGCATTCAGGTCGCAATTGTCGCCGGACGCAGCGGCAAGCCTGGCGATCCCGTCGCACTCAGTGAGCGCAGGTGCGTGCTCCGTACCAGCTCACTTCATGCGCGCCGCGACCGCAAATTGAAGAAAGTATTTGCTCAGATATTCGGCGAGACCGGCTTCAACCCTCTCGTCGAAGAATACGCGACAGAATTGTTCGCGCGCGCGCAGCACTTCGCGCCGCCGATGTCCACGCCACCGCGGATCGTTGGCCGTCAAGTCTAAGAGCTCGAGCGCTCGATCAAGAGCGTGCTCAAAGCGCTGCGCGCGCCCCTGTTGGTGCGCGCGCAGGGCGCGATCCACTTCACTCCCTAGGTTGCCAAGTTGTTCCATCAGCGACAGAGTTCGCCATCTCCCAGCCGCGAGCGTGAGATGGTGGATCTGCTGGGCTTCGGACGGTGGCGTCATCGCGTGATCAGCGTCTCAACGACCGTTCGAATTCGCGACCGTAGCGTCGGGTCGTCAACGGCGCGCGTTCGATTGTTGGCTGATGGCCGCACATTGATCATGGACTCGGCGTTCGGACGATGCGGGGCATGTCTTCTGTCATCCACAAGACTTAAACCAGAAGTACCCATACCTCGCGTATCTGGCGCGGTGGCGCGATAGCGGTCCTCGGCCTGCGCTGGCTGCGACCGCATGATCGCGCGCGAATTGCGGGTGCAATTTCTGAATGGCTTCCAAAGCCGGCGACGCGCACTGCCTCGCGCGCCGCAAGCTCTGAAAATTCCGATGCCCGTTTACCTCTGCGGCGCACTCACGATGTCGCTGGATGATGTCGCACGCACTTCGCCCGTGCTCGAACGAAGTTCCGCATACACATGATACGGCGTGTTGTACGACACGATCGCGCCCTCGAAATCGACGAGCGATGTGGTCGGGAGGACGCCATAGTCGAGTTCAACTTTGCCGGTGTTCATGTTGGTGATCACCAGATGAACGAAGCCGCCCTGGCCGCAATCCTGAGCGTCCGTGGCAGCCCAGACGGCCGGGTAACTCAACCAGTATCCGACCGTCACCGTTTGATGAATCACTGCGTCGCACGGCGGGAGGTCAATCGTGGTGGTGACCGTAGTGGATGCAGTCGCAACTACCGCATTCAGCGCGAAAGCTCTCGCGTCAACCCGGTACGTCGTCTTCTTGTAGGGAAGCGTCCACAGCGCGACGGTTCCCAGCAGATCGGGGACCGAATACACCTGCGCTCCAGTCGTG
>JANMWU010000722.1:0-3289 GCA_031380785.1 Gemmatimonadaceae bacterium | reverse complement strand
TCCTCTGATGGCGATCCTTGCCATTGCCACAGTAATTGTGTCGAAGACGCTGAAATACGGCCACCCCGATACCACCTTCCCGTTCATGAGCATTCAGTTCACCAACGTTGTCGCGTCAACTGCTCTGCTTGTCGCGGGACTCTTGATGCGCCGATCGCCTGTAGCACACAAGCGACTATTGATGATGGGGACGCTTGTACTCACGGAACCAGGAATTCGACGAATTGTCGGCTATGCATTGAATGGCGATTTCCACGACGGATTCTGGCCCTTTATGGTCGAAACCTATGCCGGCACGCTCCTGCTGACGGTAGGTCTCGGCGCATATGATTTGTTCACTCGGCATCGCCTCCATCCCACCTATGTGTTCGCATTCTCGTGGTGCCTCGCCAATCAGATACTGGCAACTTGGCTCTATTATCAACCGTGGTGGTCGGGATACACGGCGCACCTCGTCGGGCATTGATGTCCGAAAATTTCGTGATCAGCCGTGTCGGCAATACATCCGGCCGTAGCTCTCGGATTCCCCGGTGGCAGGATAGTTGTCGTATCGTCGCTGGGGTAAAGCCTGCTGCGTAATGGTTCATGCAGGGGGCGTGGGAGTGGGTGGGGCAGAAAGCAGTACACGACAGCATTTAAGGCGAGCGTCCTGCAGCGGTTGGTCGGCCCGCGGGCGATCAATGCGTATCGGTTGGCAGAGAGTGCGCGAGCCCCCGCGTGTCGGTGCCCACGTGAATTTTCACTCCGAAGGACCACTGGTTCCCCTTGTCGCGTCTGTTTCATCTCGGGATCGCGCGTCGTTATCGCATTCTTTGGAGAACTCACGTTCACGGAATCACGCAATCCATTTCGGTCAGGAAGCGCTCGCGACGCGTCGCCTTCCGCTTTGCATCGTACACCACGCTCGCCAACGTCGCTGCTCGCTCATCGCGACCCCCGGCACAACGAGGTCAGATCGCATAGGATCCTGAATGCCTCGTTATACTGCAAGACGTGTGCAGATATTCCTTAGCGCCCGATTGCCGAGCGAAACCACGCGCCATCGTCGACGCCGATTTCACGGTCGATCATCTCCAGCACCGCGGGCGTTGTGCGCAGCAGCTCGGTCATGAAACGTGCGAGCAGCGCATCCATCCGCGCACGACCGATTCGCGTCTCCAGCTCCGCGAGCAACGCAGGCGCCTTGCGATAGGCGACATTCTCGCTCGGCCTCGCGGTACTTGTTGCCGTCCAAACCGGCCCCTGCCCGGCAACGCCTTTGCGCCACTTTATCAACAATTTGATCCATTCAGCCTCACCATAAAGTGAGCGAATCGCGCGGCCCGATACAAACTCTGCGATCCCTTCGTTCAACCAGTTGTCAGGCCCCGACGGATTCGCACCGATGCTCCAGAAGTGTGCGAGTTCATGACAAACGAAGTGTGTGCGCCCGACGGAGTCATCCGGCGCGTCGGTGACTGTGCCGGTGCCGATGGATATCACCACATAGCGTTGCCGCGCATACCCGGCGCCGTTGCGCGGCGCCATCACTACGTCGGCCGTAGGTATCGCGTTGAGTGAGCCATATTGCGCATTCAGATAAGCAGTGCACCTGGCGGCGCTCGCGAGCACGCGCTGGACTAGTAGAGGCGGAGAACCCGTGTCATGCGCCAATACACGTCCTTGCGAGGTGGTGCGCATCGCAGGCGATGCGACGAATGCGAAATCGTAAAGCGCACGCGCATTCACTATCTCCGTCGTGTCTCCTCGCGACTGCTGCGCTCCGCTGGAGACGACGCGATAGCCTTCTGGCAGGACGATACGCACACGACCGCGAACCTCGTGCGCAAAGTCGGCGACCACCGGAAACCAAAAGCTGTCCAGCCCGAGCTCGACCCACTCCGGCGCGATTCTGTTGATTCCGTCGTCACCAAAGTGAGCGCGCCCTGAATACTGTAACTGGATCTGCGTGTCGTGAGCGTCGGTCCGCGGTGCCAGCGACAAGGTCAGGCGTACGTAGTCGCCTTCCCCGCGAACCTTGTATCCCTGCACATCGGAGCCCGTCACGGCGGCAATCGTGATGCCGCTGTTCAAGAGCAGGACCAGTGAATCGGCTTCGGCATGTCGCGTAAGCCGCAACGTCCACACGGCCTCGAGCGCGCCGATTTGAGGGTCAATCCGGACGATGCCGTCATAGACGGCTGTACTGGATGTTGGTTCGGGCGTGGAGGCGAAGTCGCGAACCGCGCGATGACAAGCCGCAAGTGCAACCGTAGCAACGAGACCGACGCGCACGAACGAGGGCAGTCGCATGCAAACCTCATGGCTCAGGGTCACGTCCCTACGATAAGCGCGGCGGCGCGGTTCCAGCCTCCGGGTGCGCTCGGCTTCGAGAGCTACGTCGCGCCGGTCCGTCTGAGATTGCTCGGAAGGTCGCGTGTCGGGGCCGGGCGTCGCAACTTTCACCGCTGTCGTTCGGGCAACTTATATGGCAACGCGATGCCCGCCGACCGTTCAAGCACCGACACTACGGAAATCCGATGACCCTGTTCGCGCTCCTGCAGGACGCTGCCACACCGGCTTCACTGCCCTTCTTCCGCACGCTCCCGTTCTATAAAAACATCCACCTCCTGGTGATGTTTCTCGCCTTGACCTCACTCGGGGGCATCGCGATCCACGCGGCGAAGGGCGGCACGAAAGCGACCAGCTCCACCCGCATGCTGACGGCGAGCGTGTTCGGACTCGGCATGCTGCTTGTTCTCGCTGGCGGCTTCGGGCAGGCTGCGCGGCTTGGCATTCTGCAGAACGGATTCCCCGGCTGGATGCTCGCCAAGATAAGCATTTGGGTGATCATCGCAGTCCTGGCGATTCTTCCCTATCGCTTCCCTGTACTTGCGAAACCGATCTATCTGCTTGTGCCGGTTCTCGGCGGATGCGCGGCGTACCTCGCGATCTGGCACGGACTGTGAGCGCGCCGAAGGCAAACCGCACAGGCCGTGCGCCAGTGTTCGCAGGCCTTCTTCTCACCAGTTCCAAAATGCTAAGCAAAATCTCCGCTCTGCTGCTGATTCCCGCCGCGCTGCATGCACAGCCGATCGCGATACCGTCGTCCAACACAGCGATTCGCGCTGCACTTGCAACACTGAAAGCCGACAACGCCTGGACCCTTGAGCAGCAAACCTCGATCTGCGAAATCGCATCGCCGCCATTCAAGGAAGCGGCGCGCGCGGCCGAGTTCCGGCGCCGGCTGGAAACGCTCGGCATCACCAATCTTCGCATCGACGCCACCGGCAATGTGATCGGCGAGCGT
>JANMWU010000677.1:0-4360 GCA_031380785.1 Gemmatimonadaceae bacterium | reverse complement strand
CCGATCGCACCGTTGCTGTCGTGGCAGCAACTGAGCGGCGCATTGCACGCGGAAGGTGTGCTGGCTCCGGCGCGCGCGGCGATAGTCGTGACGCCGGCCGAGGTTCGTCCGATCAGCAGCGCGCCGAGTCTGATGGCGCCTGCGCGGGAAATTCGCGTGCGGCGTGGCTGGCGGCGCGTGGCTGGCATGGCGGCCGTTGCGGCGTTGCTCGTGACGGCCGGTGTTGCAGGCGGCCGCCTGACAGCAGGTATGAGTCTGCGCGCAGGTGCAGGTGAAGGCGTGGCGGCGATTGCCGGAGCACTGCCGGCGATGTCGGTCGCGACGATGACTTCGGTGGCGCAGTTCCGCACGCCGGATGATGCGCGTGCAACGCTGCACACCGCCGAAGAGGTGTACAGCGGCGCGCTGCTCTGGCTTGCGGCCCACGACAGCGCGCTGGCACCGCGGCAGCCCGGTGGATCGCAGGCGGCGGCGTCAGATTATCGCCAGCGTCTTGAAGTGCTCGACGCGGCAATGGCGACGGCCCGCCGGGCGCTGTACGAAGCGCCGGATGATCCAGTTATGAATCGCTACTATCTCGCCACGCTGGGCGCACGTGAGGTGACCTTGCGTCGTCTCACCACGGTGCTGCCGGCGTCGCAACAGGTGCTGGAGTATTGATGCGTATCGGACGGGGACTGGTTTTGCTGGCGCTGCTGCTGGCAGGCGCGGCGTCGTTGCACGCGCAGCAGGAAGCGACTGCCGACGCCGAGGCGCGGTCGCGTGAACTGTCGGAGCGCATGCGGGTGACGCTCGAACAGCAGGCGCGCGTGTTGTCGCAGATGCAACAGGATCTGGAGCGCGCGGCGCGGTCGGATTCGAAAGTGCGTGACTCGATCGTGCGCGTGACGTCGCAGCGGATTGCGGAACTCGCGAGCGAGATTGCGCGGGTGCAGCGCGAAGCCGATCGCGTGCAGTCTCGCATGGTTGACGCGCAGACGCGGGCACAGCTGCAGGCGCAGATAGCCAGCGCACGGGCGATGGCGAACGTGACGCGCGCGCTGTCCGACCGGCAGCGCGCACTCACCTTCAGCACCCGCGCCATGCCGCGCGGCTACCTCGGCCTCTCGCTTTCGGGCGAGCAGAACACCGCATTGCGCGACGGAAAGGTGTACACGCTGTTCGCGTCACCGGTGGTGGTTGCCTCGGTGGAGGCGGGAAGCCCGGCGGCGGAGGGCGGGCTGCAGGCGGGTGACACGATCCTTTCAATCGGCAAGGCGACGTTGACCGGTGCGGTGCCGATGGCGGAGGTGATGACACCGGGCGATCGGGTGACGATCAGAGTCCGCCGCGCCGGTCGTGAGCGCGCGATGTCGGTGCAGATCGGCACGCGTCAGGTGTACTCGTACAGCTCGACCAGCGGCTACGGATCGGGCGGATATGGAGTGACATCGTGCTCAGGCGATGACTGTTCGGCGACGGTGATCGCGCCGAGTGCGCCGAAGGCGGCACGATCACCCGACGCGCTATCGAGCCCCCGCGGCCCGACTCCCGCCGCGCAACCGATGCTGCCGGCATTGCCCGCGCTGCGCGGCGTTTCCTGGTCGTCGAATGACCTCTCGATTGCCGGCGCAGTGATGACCAGCATCACGAACGATCTGGAAGAGCTGACCGGCGTGGATGAAGGCATTCTGGTGCTGCGAGTTGCGCCGGGCACGCCCGCGGCAACGTCGGGACTGCGCGGCGGTGATGTGATCATCCGCATCAACGACGATGACTGCGAGAGTGTGCGCGATCTGCAGGTTGCGGTGCAACGCGCATCGTCGAAAGGCATGCGACGGGTGGCGCTGGTGGTGAACCGCAAGCAGAAGGAGCAGTCGCTCACGCTGCAATGGTGAACTGCTTCAGCTGACGCTCAGGGCGATGGCAGAGCGGGCTGCGACGGAAGTGATGCGCGCTGCGCCGTAACGACAGACCCCGGCGGCACACTGTAGAGCAGCTGTGCGGTCGCACGGTCGGCAACGGTCAAGGCTCGGGCGCGAATCTTGGGCGCCATGATCACGGTGGTATCGGCGGCGTGATCGAGTCCGATACCGTGTCCGATTTCGTGAATCGCCAGCGCACGCACGACGGTCGGATCGAGCTGCCCGGATGCGTCGCGACGCATGGTGGCAAGCTGCACGTCGGAACGGATGATCCAGTATCTGGAATCGCGCACGACCTTGGTGCGACCAAGCACCGGATCGCCTTTGAAATCAGTGACCCACGAGACGGTGATATCGGCGAGCGCCGAATCGGTCACGAATGCGAAGCGGATCGGCAGCTCGACGCCTTCCCAGATCGTGAACGCTTCCCGGACAGCTTGCAGATAGTCGTCACGGACATGTCCGGCGGCGTTCGGCCCTTCGTCGCTGACGTAGACACGCAATGGAGAAGCGCGTCGGTCCGGCCAGCGCTGCAGCGTGCTGTCGGAGAGCGCGAGGATATCGGGGATGAAGGTGCCGGTGCTGCGGGACGCGAGCGTGGCGCGGGTGTCGGCCCGCCGGACAGAATCGCCGACGTCCGAGTCGGCGTGCGGCGCCGGACGCGCGGCGGCGAGCGGCTGTGCCGCATCGGCGCTCTGCTGCACGCTGTCGGCACCGACGCGCGTGCTTCCGGTCAGGTCGTAGCCGTGACGCCGAACGCTCGCCGTCTCGAGCACTACGAGCACACCGAGTCCAGCGAGGACGATGCTCAGCAGTCGAGGCAGCGAGGGAAGGCGCATCGGAGGTCAGAGGGTTGTCGTGCGTTCGGCCGCAGTCAGAAACGCTTCGATCGCCGGAAAGACGACTGAAGGCTGCTCCAGGAACGCGTTGTGTCCAGCAGCCGGCACCGGAAGCAAGGTGGCAGCGGGTCCGAGTCTACGGACGGTCTCCTGCTCCATTTCGAACGTGAGGACGTCGGTGAGGCCGTGGATGACGCGCCGCCGCGCTGCCAGAGCCGAGAATGCGGGCCAGAGCAGCTTGTGTTCAAAGGTCAGTCCGCCGTTGACGCAGACGATTGGAAATGTGCCATTTTCTGGTTCATGAGTAGAAAAGACGGCAAACTGTATCCCTGATAGCTCGATGCTGCTTTGATGAAGGCGCGGTGTCTTGCCTAGTGACTTGCGGAAGTCTCGGAAGCGCCTCATGGCGTCTGACGGGGGCACGCGATGGAGGCCTGGATGAGGTTGTGGAGCGGATCGATCCGGGTGCCGGAAGCTGCGCCATGCAGACGCATTTCTCGCGCGTGAGAAATTCGCAAGCGAACCGCGCGAAGAAAGTAAAAAGGTTGAGGTCGCTGGGTGTCGAGTCCATCGGGAGCGAACCCCGCGGGCAGTGAGCGGGAGTAGCTTACAGGTGTCCGGCGCCGTGAGCGGCGCCGTCGTGAATAGTGCCCACCCGAGCGCCATGATCACCGAAGTCAATCAGTCCATCCGCCCACCCGCGCACGGCAACCGGCGTGCGATCATCGAGGCGCTGGAAGCGGCGCACGAAGCGGGGCAGGAGTACTGGGCAGGTTACACAACGGCGGACTTCTTTGCGCCAATGGGCGGGCACTGGTCGGCGGCCGAGCATGTGCGGCACCTGACGCGGTCCATGTCGCCGCTGCTGCCAGTGTTGCGCGTGCCGCGCGTTGCGCTGCGACTGGCGTTCGGCGCGGCCACGGAACCGTCGCGCAGTTATGAGCAGATAGAGGCGATGTATGAAAGGGCGCTGGCGGCTGGCGGAACAGCCGGTCGGTTCGCGCCGTCGCCGGAACGTCCCGACGGCGACTCAGCTCGCCGCGACGCGATCATGGACGCGCATTCCGAGACACTGCGCGGCCTCACACAGGCGATGGACCGCTGGACTGAAGCGCAGCTCGATTCACACCGCCTGCCGCATCCGCTGCTGGGCAAGCTGACGGTGCGCGAGATGATGCTGTTCTCATTGCTGCACAATCAGCATCACGTGTCAGTCGCGGAACGTCGTCGGGCGGAAGCGCCGGTCTGAACTGCGTTGCGTAATTGCAGATCAGAGCAGGAAAACGCACGACGATACAGGGATCGGCGAATTGCCTGACTATTCGCCGTACGGGATCCAGATATTCTTGATCTGCGTGGCGTTGCGCAGGAAGTCGCGGCCCTCGCCCTGATCGACGCTGGTCCAGTCGCGCGCGGTCCACTCGGTCCAGGTGCGCTTCATGTTGTCGGCTGACGCGCGTTCGACGGCAGTGGCACCTTCCTTCGGACCAAAGTACCAGATGCCATCCACCTCATCGTGCTCGGCGAGGGTCTTCGTGAGCGATGCGCGCGCTCCGGTGACGACATTGACGACGCCATCCGGCAGATCTGACGTCTCCAGCACCTGATAGAAATCAG
>JANMWU010000625.1:0-4126 GCA_031380785.1 Gemmatimonadaceae bacterium | reverse complement strand
CAGTGTCGGGACGTACGTGCGCCGCACAGTCTCCGACAGTATGCTGGCCGGTTTGCTGCCATCGATCAGCGCGACCTGCACCGCGCCGAAGATGCTGCGGTCGGCCACGCCCAGCCAGTAGCCGAATCCCAGTGGCTGCTCAGCCATCGGTGCGGCGATGGCTTCGAGCAGGTGCGTGACAATTGCGCGGTAATCCGGCCGCTCGTCGAGTGCGTCGAGATGCAGCAACACGTCGCACGCCAGTGACGATCCACAGGGTGTCGCGCTGTCAGCCAGATCGCGGGGACGCGTGATAAGCGCGTCGTGGTCGCGTGATGTGTCGTAGAAGCTCCGCGCATCGGCATCCCAGAAATCGCGCACCATCGCACTGGCCAGGTCGCGCGCGGTCTGCAGGAATTCGATTTCGCCGGTGCTCTGATACATGGCCAGAAATCCGACGGCAACTGCCGCCTGATCTTCCAGAAACCCCGGCGCTTTTCGTGCGCCATCGATCCAGGTGCGCGCCACTCGATGATCGCGAATCATATCGCGGGTGAGAAACGTGGCGAGTCGTTGCGCAGCTTCCCTGTAGGTGCTGTCGTCGAACACGCGCGCCGCGTCGGCAAACGCGGCGAGCATCAGCCCGTTCCACGCTGCGACACGTTTGTGATCGGTCGCCGGATGAACGCGCTTGCCCCGTGTCTGCAGAAGCGTTGTGCGCACCTGGGCCAGCTTCGCTTCCGCGTCATGCACTGACAGCTCAAAGCGTGCCGCGATAATTTCCAGCGGCAGTGGCGCGGTGAGAATTGTGCGACCATCAAAGTTGCCGGCTGCGCTCACCCCGAATGCGATTTCGGCGAACGCAAGCCGGTCGCCGAGTACTGCGCGCAGTTCGTCGCGTGTCCAGGTGTAGAAACGTCCCTCTTCACCGTCGCTGTCGGCGTCGATGCTCGCGAACAGACCGCCTTCAGGCCCGGTCATATCGCGCATGACCCAGTCGAGCGTGTCGCGTGTCACACCTTCCAGCTCATGGCTGCCGGTGGACTGCACGAGGTGAACGCCGAGTCGCGCCAGCAGCGCGTTGTCGTACAGCATTTTTTCAAAGTGCGGCACGATCCACGCGCGATCGGTGGCGTAGCGTGCGAAGCCGCCGCCGATCTGATCGTGGATTCCACCGCGCGACATCGCCAGAAAGCTTTCGGTCACGGCGTTCAGTGCGCGTTCGTCACCGTGCCGCGTACCGTGCCGCAGCAGAAAATCCAACGCCATCGTCTGCGGAAACTTCGGTGCCGCACCGAAGCCGTGGAACTCATTGTCGTACATGCGCAGCAGTGTGGCGGCGGCGGCCGTGCACGTCGCGGCACTGACCGCACCCGATGCCGTCAGCGGTGCCGACGCATTCTGATACAACTGGCGCAGTGTGGCCGTCGTCGCGTCCACCGCCTCCCGACGGGTTGACCAGGCATTGGACACGCTCTGCATCAGTCGCGTGAAGCTCGGAATGCCCTGAATGTCCGTCGGCGGAAAATACGTACCGCCGTAGAACGGCTCGCCGCCCGGTGTAAGAAATACCGTCATCGGCCATCCGCCGCGACCGGTCATCGCCTGCACCGCCTGCATGTAGATCGCGTCAACGTCGGGACGCTCTTCACGATCGACTTTCACGTTCACGAACAGGCGGTTCATGATCTCGGCGGTCGCCGGATCCTCGAACGATTCGTGCGCCATCACGTGGCACCAGTGACAGGCGGCATAGCCGACGCTCAACAGGATCGGCCTGTCGGTTGCACGCGCCGCAGCGAACGCGTCGTCACCCCACGGGTACCACGCGACAGGATTGAGTGCATGCTGCCGCAGATACGGTGACGATTCGGCAGCGAGTCGGTTAGGCATACTTGCGGAAGTAGTTCGGGTCGGCTTGGGTTTAGCCGACTCAACGTAGCCGGGCGGTTCGCCTTTTCCGCGCGTCGCGACCCTCACACAGTACCGCGTGACCGAAGGAACACCGAATCATTTTTTGCCGACTAACGCCGGTCGGGCCAGATGGCATCGTTCGCAATGTCGCGTCATGCGACGCGCGCTCACGATGCGGCACCGGCTCCGATCTGCCGGCGCGCGCGATCTCGG
This sequence comes from Gemmatimonadaceae bacterium, assembly GCA_031380785.1. Lineage (GTDB taxonomy): Bacteria > Gemmatimonadota > Gemmatimonadetes > Gemmatimonadales > Gemmatimonadaceae > JACMLX01. The sequence continues at coordinate 2,020 of JANMWU010000625.1, read as the reverse complement.
ATTTCCGGTGATCATCACGTTGCTCGTCATTGTGTGCGCGATATTTCCGCAATCGCCGCTGCGCGATGCGGTGACACACGGTGACGTGACCGGGATGCGGCTCGCGATCAGCCGCGAATTCGTGGCGCTGGCGCCGTTCTGTGCCATGCTCGACATGCAGGCGCTGCTGACCGTCCCGCAGCACATCGCGTTTCTCGTCACCGTGCTAATCGCGTTCTGCATCTGGCGCACAGTTGCGTTCGCTCGCGGCACGACATTTCCCGTCTGGACGCGCGAAATCGGCGGACTGCTGACAGTTGTCATCGCCGCGCCGGTGCTGCTGCTGCTGGTGAATGTGTTGATGCCACGCCCGATGGCACGCCTCGTGGTGGATCATCCGGACGTTGTCACAGTGGACGTGCATACGCACACGGCATCGTCGCATGACGGACGACCCGACTGGACGCAGAACCGCGTGCGCCGCTGGCACCGCGCAAGCGGCTTTGATGTGGCATACATCACGGATCACAAACGCTTCGGTGGCGCTGTCGATGCCCTCGCCGCCAATCCGGTGCGGGCCGGTGATGGCGTGGTGTTGTTGTCAGGACTCGAGCTGCGCAGCGGTGGCCAGCATGTCAACGTGCTGTCCATGACGCAGGCTGAGTCGACATACGTGGTGGACGGCGATCACCTCACGCGTGCGATCCGGCTTTCGGACGGCCGCGCGCCGCTCATCGTGCAGACCATTCCGTTCACTCTCTCTCAGTTCGCCGGACCGGGCCAGGACACGCTGCCGATCACGCGCGCGCTCGAACTGAATGACGGAGCGCCGCGCGGCCTTACGACGGGCCTGAACCTGCATGCACAACTGCTGCGACTCGCGGATTCGCTCAACCTCGCACTGGTGGCCGGTTCCGACAATCATGGCTGGGGCAACACCGCCAGCGCGTGGACGCTGGTACGCCTGCCCGGCTGGCGCGAGCTCTCACCGGCCTCGTTGGCCGTGAAGCTCGAGACGGCAATGCTTGGCGGACGTCATGCAACGCAGGTCGTCGAGCGCCGCACACCGCTGTTGTTCTCAGTGCCGCAGCTCGCGCTCACCATTCCGGTCATGGTCATCAGCGCAGCCCGCGGCCTCACCATGCCGGAGCGTGTGAGCTGGATTGCGTGGAGCTGGACGACGCTGCTGGGAAGGCTGGGCGTGCGCCGCGCTGCCTCGCTCTCGCTGCAGCGTGCGCGGGCTGCGCGCCGGCAGCGTCGGGAACGCATTCGCATGGTGCCGATTCGCCGCGCAGCAACAGTTCAGTAGGGCTGCCCAGCTGGGCGCGGCGCGACATATTCTGTGTACACGCCAGCGCATCCGTCATTGGCGCATTCCACCGAATCCCGTCACATGGCCGCCGTCGCCGCAGATCTGGAGCAGTTCCTTGTCAGCGCGCAGAATCGTATCAACCACGAGTTGAACGATTTTCTTCGCATCCCAAGCGTCAGCGCGCGCAGTGAGCACACGCCCGATGTGCGACGCGCGGCCGAGTGGGTTGCGGCGCAGTGCACCGCCATCGGCCTGACGACGTCCGAAGTGATCGACACCGCGGGACATCCGATCGTGCTCGCCGAATGGCGTGGCGCGCCGGGCAAGCCGACGGTGCTGATCTACGGACACTACGATGTTCAGCCGGCCGAGCCGCTGGAATTGTGGACATCGCCGGCCTTCGAGCCGACGGTCCGCGACGGCAAGTTGTACGCGCGGGGAAGTGTTGATGACAAGGGCCAGTTGTTTTTGCACCTGAAAGCGCTTGAAGCACATCTGAAAGCGCGTGGAAAGTTGCCGGTGAACGTGATCGTGCTGGCCGAGGGCGAGGAAGAAGTCGGCAGCGAGAACCTGTCGCCCTTCATTGCCGCGCATGTGGACCGACTCAGGTGCGATGCGGTCGTGATCTCGGATTCGACGATGTTCGCTCCCGGTCAGCCGTCGATCCTCAGCTCCTTGCGCGGCCTGGCGTATTTTGAGATTCGCGTGAAGGGACCGCAGTCCGATCTG
>JANMWU010000621.1:0-1719 GCA_031380785.1 Gemmatimonadaceae bacterium | reverse complement strand
CTGGCGCTCTTTTTACTCGGCATGACGCCAAAAGTATGCGCGCGTCATCCAACGTTTGCATCGAGGCGCTGCAGACCGCCGGGCGCATATGGCCGATGCGGACGCTACTTCACCACAATCGGCGCCGTCCAGCGAAACGTGACCCACTCCATCACCAGCCTGCCGCGCTTCGCGCCCGTGCTGACGATCGAGATAGTAAACTTCTCGACCGGCACTGTCAGCGTCTCCGCGTGCAGACGCGCCGTGCCGAGGTCTTTCGCACTGCTGTATTCGGTCCCCCACTGGCCCGACTGCGTGTTCACGATCAGATCGACGCCGCTCGCGTGCGGCACCGTCCAGAGCGTGCACGTCGCAGCAGGAAGCGCGAGGCCGGCGAGAGTTATCGGCACCGACGTCGTGAATTGCGTGGCCGCATTCGCACCGGTGCGCCACACGCGATCGTAGTTGATCACATTGCCGAGCAGGGTGCGGCCGCGTGCCAGCGGCCTGCCGTAATCGACGCTCAGCGTCGCGACACCGATGCTGCCGCGCGTCGTGTCACGAACGCTCAGTTGCGCAGCGCCAACCTTCTTCTCCGCCGCCGCGAGTCGTGTCGCAGTCGCTGCGACGTCAAGCGCCGTCGCGACGCGCGTCACATCGACTTTGTATGTCGACCGCATGCCGGAACACGTCTGCATACGACCAAGGCTGTCCACAATCACGTCGCCGGTGCCGGAGAGCCAGTCGTGATTCAGCACAACGGAATCCTTCGCATGCCGATGCACCCAGCCACTGTGCAGCACGAAGCTCGGCCCGACATCGCGATCGGGATAGAACTGGCGGAATGACGCGCTGTCGCCCACCGGGATCCTCGCGGCACCGGTGCGCATTGCCGACGCGATCTCGAGCTAGATCACGCTGTACATCATGGACACGTGGGGCACCGTCAGGGCGCCACCGGTCCTGAAATTGCGACGTGTCATGCCGCCGCTGTCGGTGATGGAGATCATCACCGAGTCGCGCGTAAAGTCCGCAATCACGCGGCGGCCACGTTGCGCCGGCGTCTCGCCACTTGGCGTCCGCACATCCATCACCATGTGCGTGATCTTCCCGTTGTCAGTCAGATCGAAGTCGCTATGTCGCACCTTTACCAGCGGCCACTGATCGACTGCATCGCTGACGAGCTTCGTCGCCGACCGGGACACGCGCTCGACCGACACGGTGTCACTGCCAAGCATCGCCACGAAGCCGTACTGCTCAGGCGGAGCGCCGGCTTTGCAGGCCGCGAGCAGCAGTATCAGCGCGGCAAAGCGTTTCATAGCTATTCCAGTTTGAGAGAATGAAGCGCAACAGCAACTGCGACAGTTCTCACGCGGCGGCCACGACGACGCGGCGAAGTACAAGATCCCTGGAAACAGCAGCTGCAACAGTTTTCACTCGGGGCGCGCAATGACTGTAGACGCCGGGAAGCCTCACGGCACAGGTGCATTACGATCAATGTGCTTCCTCATGATCTGCAACAGTTCCTGATTGCTCCACGGCTGCCAGCCATGCGGCTTGAGCGGACGGCCGTACTCGATGGTGCCGGCGTAATAGGGACCGTTGCCCGGCTCCTTCGTGTTCTCGAGAAACGTTTCGAAACGATAGACACCGAGGTTCAGGAAATAGTTGTCCATGTCGCCGACAGCCACGTGCAGCTTGCCGACCAGTTTCGGGCCAACCGTGCTCCAATTGCGCTCA
>JANMWU010000777.1:0-2046 GCA_031380785.1 Gemmatimonadaceae bacterium | reverse complement strand
TCCGCGATCATCATCCTCGCCGACTCCGTCGCCGACATCGCGCTCGAGCCGATCGGCATCATCCGCATGCGCGGGTCGATGGATGTCATTGGTGGCGCGAATCGCTTTGCCGGCCAGGCGCAGCCCGCGCCCGCCACCGCGCCGCAACCGCGCGTCGTGCCCACGCCGTTGTTCCTCGTGCACAGCAGCATGGCCGCCACGCTGCGCAACGCGTCGGTACCGGCCGAGCTGCATGTGCACCTCGAACGCTTCGAAACGCCGTCGTGCAACATCGTCGGTATCATCCGGGGAACGGACCCGAAGCTGCGTGACGAGTACGTGCTGTACAGCTCACATCAGGATCACGACGGTGTGCGCTACATCGTCGGCCGCGATTCCGTCTGGGCCGGTGCGGACGATAACGGCAGCGTGAGTGTGGCGGTGCTTGCAGCCGCGCGCGCATTCGTGAAGCAGCCGGCGAAGCGCTCGATTCTGATCGTGTTTCATGGCGCCGAGGAGCGTGGGTTGCTGGGCTCGCGATACCATGCGGCGCATCCGGTGGTGCCGCTGTCGCAGATCGTCGCAGTGCTCAATGGTGACATGATCGGCCGCAACAATCCCGACTCCGCGAGCCTGCTTGGCATTCAGCCGCCGCACCGCAACTCGAGCGATCTGGTGGCCATGGCGCTTAAGGCGAACGATCTGACCGGCAAGTTCAAGCTCGATAGCATCTGGGATCGTCCGTCGCATCCGGAAGGCTGGTACTTCCGCAGCGATCACGTGCCGTACGCGCGCCTGGGGGTGCCGGCAGTGGAGTATTCAACCAACCTGCATCCAGACTATCACACACCGCGCGACACACCGGCGAACATCGACTATGCCAAGCTCACGCGCATGACGCAGTGGATGTATCTGACGGGCTGGTTCGTTGCGAATGCACCGACACGACCGGCGATCGATCAAGGGTTCAAGCTGGAGCGGTGATCAGCCGCGCGATTTTTCTCCCCACCCTGTCCTCACCATGACGCTCCGCACACTCATCGCCGTTTGTGGCCTGTCCTGCGCCACAACGGCGCTCCCGGCGCAGGCTCCGATTGCCGCCGCGCCGATCACCGCCATCAAGGCCGGTCGCCTCGTCGATCCGGTGACGGGCACCACCACGACGAATCAGATCATCCTCGTGCAGAACGGTCACTTCACGGCGGTCGGTGCGAACATCGCGATCCCGGCCGGCGCCACCGTGATCGACCTCTCGGCGCTCACAGTCGTTCCCGGTCTGGTGGACGCGCACAACCATCTCGCGCTCACGTACAAGGAAATGCCGGAGCGGAACAACTACTATCTGACGACGATCCTCGACGACACGCCGCTGCGCGCGATTCAGGCGGTGTCGAACGGGATCCAGATGTTGTCATCCGGCTTCACGATCGTGCGCGACATGGGAAACAACGGGCGCTACGCCGACATCGCGTTGCGGCGCGCGATAGAGCAGGGGTGGGTGCCCGGCCCGACGCTGATTCCGTCCGGGTTGATTATCGGTGGCATGGGCGGGCAGTTCTCGCCGAATCCCGAAATGGCGTTCGATCGGAAGATTGTCTATCCGGAGTATCTGGAAGCTGATACGCCGGACGAGATCGTGAAGGCCGTGCGCCAGAATGCGCTCGTCGGTGCACGCGTGATCAAGATTTGCGTCGACTGCAAACCGTGGGGTTACACCACCGACGAAATCCGGCTCGTGATCAGCGAAGCAGCGAAGGCCGGGCTGAAGGTGGAAGGCCACGTGCAAAGCGTTGCCGGAGCACATCGCGCGGTCGAGGCGGGCATCTGGTCCATCGCGCACGACAACGGAATGAACGACACGATCCACCGGATCATGGCGCAGAAGCACATCTTCCGCGCCGGCACCGAGACACCGATCTCGCTGACGGGTCACACCACCGATGCGCGGTACAGGAACACGGTCGCCCTGCTGCGCAACGCATGGGAGACCAAAGTGCCGATCACGTTCTCCACTGACGCGGACTATTACGTGCCGGGCAAGACGCGCGGCGAAGTGGCGATCGAGTT
>JANMWU010000530.1:0-2133 GCA_031380785.1 Gemmatimonadaceae bacterium | reverse complement strand
GCGGCGTCCTGCGCCCTCAGCGATGACGGCAAACTGACACCGAGGGTGCACATCATAGCGAGCAACAGCGAACGGGATTGATGCATGTAACCTTGCCGCAGTGCGCTTCTTCGCGCGGTGGTGCAGAGGTGACCCTCAACGCGGTAATGACGAGCCCTACCATTGGCGGTCACATTTTGTCGGTCTCATGCATTGAGCACTTAAATGGTTGCGCGGCAGCAACATACGATCAGCCAGAGGCGAATACATGTATGGATGAGTGCGGTAAGAAAACCACAGGCTCGCTGACATGTCAGCGGGAATACCGCTTCGATGGCTTGCGGCTGGGCCTGCTCCGGGGCCCGGGCGCGGCAGGGGTGCGCCAATGACCGCCGCCTGGATTCCCGATCCGCGGCACGCCGCGCACTCCCAGCTGGCGCGGTTTCACAACCTGATGCGGGCCACCCACGGCCACGGGTCGGTGGGCGACGACTACAGCCACCTGCACAGCTGGTCGGTGCGCGAGCGCGCGACGTTCTGGCGCGAGGTGTGGCGCGTATGCGACGTGGGGGCGAGCGCGAAGGACGGCGGGGATCCCTCCTCACCCGCCGGAGTTGGCCTCGATCGCATGGAACCGCCCGGCACCGAAACGGGGCCGCGCTGGTTTCCGAATGCGCGGCTGAACTACGGTGAACATCTCGTGCGCTATCGCGACAGTCGCATCGCGATCGTGGCGTGGACTGAACGCGGCTGGACGCGCAGCTGGAGCTATGCCGAACTGTTCGCCGAGGTGTCGCGTATTTCGCAGGGCCTGAAGGCGATCGGCGTTCGTAAAGGCGATGTGGTGGCGGGCTTCATGCCGAACGTCGCCGAGACGGTGATCGCAATGATCGCGACAACATCGATCGGTGCGGTGTGGACGTCGTGTTCACCGGACTTTGGGCACAGCGGCGTCCTCGATCGTTTCGGACAGGTGAAACCGAAAGTGCTGTTCGCCACTGATGGCTATCGCTACAGCGGCAAGGTTTTTGAAACGCTCGATCGCGCTCGGCAGCTTTGCCTGGACATCAAGTCGATCGAACATCTGATCGTGGTGCCGTACGTGAAGGCGGAACCGTCGCTGCGCGGAATGGACAATGCGGTCGCGTGGCGCGACTTGGGTCGCGATGAATCACCGGAAAGTTTCCCGGTTACACGCCTGTCGTTCGATCATCCGCTGTTCATCATGTACTCGTCCGGCACAACCGGACTGCCGAAGTGCATGGTCCACGGCCACGGCGGTACGCTGCTGCAGCATTTCAAGGAGCACATGCTGCACGGCGACGTGAAGCGGGAAAGCCGCATTTTCTACTACACAACCTGCGGCTGGATGATGTGGAACTGGCTCGTCAGCGCCCTGGCACTCGGCTCGACGATTGTGTTGTACGATGGCTCACCGATTCCGCCACGCGAGCCAGGAATTCTCTGGCGATTGGCCGCCGAGGAAAAGCTCACGCACTTCGGCGCCAGCGCAAAGTTCCTCGCGATGGCCGAGAAGCTCGGGCACCAACCGTCGCAGACACACGACCTGACGTCGCTGGATGTGATCTTCAGCACCGGCAGTCCGCTGGCCGAGCATTCGTACGACTGGGTACGCGACGCGATCTCACCGGAGGTGCGTCTCAGCAGCATCAGCGGCGGCACCGATCTCATCTCCTGCTTCGCACTCGGCGCGCCGACGTTGCCGGTTTACCGCGGTGAGCTGCAGTGTATCGGCCTCGGCATGGCGGTCGAGGTGTGGGATGAGGATGGCAATCCGGTGATCGGCAAACCGGGTGAGCTGGTATGCACGAAACCATTCCCGAGCATGCCGGTATCGTTCTGGAATGATCGGACTGGCTCTCGCTATCGCGCGGCCTACTTCGAGCATTTCGACGGAGTCTGGCGTCACGGCGACTGGGCTCAGCGCACATCGCATCATGGACTGATGATTCTGGGCCGGAGTGACGCTACGCTCAATCCGGGCGGCGTGCGGATCGGCACAGCCGAGATTTATCGCCAGGTGGAGCTGATCCCCGAGGTGCTGGAGAGTCTGGTGATCGGCCAGGAAATCGTGGTTGACGGCACACCGGATGTGCGGATTGTGCTGTTCGTGACAATGCGCGAAGGCGTGAC
>JANMWU010000430.1:0-2043 GCA_031380785.1 Gemmatimonadaceae bacterium | reverse complement strand
AGTGTCTGGAAGATCTGATCCGCCATCACCGCGTCCTCCATGCCGACGCGCAGGATGGTCCGCCGTTCCGGGTCCATGGTGGTCGACCAGAGCTGCTCCGGGTTCATCTCGCCGAGGCCCTTGTATCGTTGCACGTAGACGTTCTTTTTCGCGTCACCGCCGCTGAGCCGTTCGCTGTACGCCGTCCGCTCCTCCTCATCGTAGGCGTAGAACTCTTCCTTGCCGCGCGACACGCGATAGAGCGGCGGCTGGGCGATGTAGATGTAGCCGGCATCGATCAGCTCCGGCATCTGGCGGAAGAAGAACGTCAGCAGCAGGGTGCGGATGTGGGCGCCGTCGACGTCGGCGTCGGTCATGATGATGATCTTGTGGTAGCGCGTCTTGGTGAGGTCGAATTCGTCCTTGATGCCGCAGCCAAGTGCGGTAATAATGGTTCGGATTTCCTCGTTCGAGAGCACCTTGTCGATGCGCGCCTTTTCAACGTTGATGATCTTGCCGCGGAGCGGCAGGATCGCCTGATTCTTGCGCTCGCGCCCCTGCTTGGCCGAGCCGCCGGCGGAGTCACCTTCAACCAGATAGAGCTCGCAGAGCGACGGCTCGGAGAGCGAGCAGTCGGCGAGTTTGCCGGGCAGGTTGCCGATGTCGAGCGCGTTTTTCTTGCGCGTGAGATCGCGCGCCTTGCGCGCCGCCTCGCGGGCACGGGCGGCGCTGACGGCCTTCTCGATGATGATGTTGCCGATCTTCGGGTGTTCATCGAGGAAGGTGGCGAGATGTTCATTCACCACACTGCGGACAATGCCTTCGACACTGGGGTTGCCGAGCTTGGTTTTGGTCTGTCCCTCGAACTGCGGTTCACGCACCTTCACCGAGAGCACGCAGGCGAGGCCTTCGCGCACATCGTCGCCGGTAAGCTTGATGCCATCCTTGTCCTTCTTCGACAGGCTGGAGCGCTCGATGTACTTGTTGATCACCGACGTCAGCGCACTCTTGAAGCCAGTGAGGTGCGTGCCGCCTTCGTGCGTATTGATATTGTTGACGAAGGAGAACGTGGTATCGGCGTAGCCGTCGTTGTACTGCATCGCCAGTTCGATCGCCACCTCATCGCGCTCGGTATCGATGTAGATGACTTCCTGATGCAGCGCCTTGCGCTGGTTGTTCAGAAACTCCACCATCTCGCGCAAGCCGTTGACGGCGAGGAAGGTGTCAGCCTTCTGTTCGTCTTCACGCTCATCAGTGAGCGTAATGGTGACGCCCTTGTTCAGATACGACAGCTCGCGCATGCGACTGGCGAGAATGCTGTAGTCGAATCGCAGCTCGGTGAAAATCTCGGCATCCGGCTTGAACCACACCGTCGTGCCGGTCTCCTTCTTCGGCACGTCGCGCATTTCGCGCAGCTTCGTGATGGTCTTGCCGCGCGAGAAGTCGATGTAGTGCTCCTTGCCATCACGCTTGACCCACACCTTCAGCGATTCGGACAGCGCGTTCACGCAGCTGACGCCAACGCCGTGCAGACCGCCGGAGACTTTGTAGCTGTTCTTGTCGAACTTCCCGCCGGCATGCAGCACGGTGAGTGCCAGTTCCACAGCGGGGATGCCGGCTTTGGTGTTGATCTGAACCGGAATGCCGCGCCCGTTGTCGACAACGGTGATGGAATCGTCGCGATGAATCGTCACGTTGACGAGGGTGGCGTAACCGGCCATTGCCTCATCGACCGAGTTGTCGACCACTTCATAGACGAGATGGTGCAACCCGCGTGAACCGGTGGAGCCGATGTACATGCCGGGCCGCTTGCGGACCGCTTCGAGCCCCTCGAGCGCCTGAATGTCGTCGCCACCGTACTCGCCATGGTTGCCGTTCACGTCTGCCATGCTGCTCCCTTCGCTGCGGGTCTGACGCCCGACCGTAGAAATTCCGAATGGAATCGTGGCCGGAAGCTTGTCAAATATAGCGGTGCTGGTGGCGCAATGCAACTCGGATCCGAACTCGTAAAGCGTTGTGCTGCAGCATTTTACGCAGTCGTGCCTCGGTGCAGTTGAGGCGCCG
>JANMWU010000506.1:0-3187 GCA_031380785.1 Gemmatimonadaceae bacterium | reverse complement strand
ATGTCCGCTCGACAAGGTCTCGCGATGCCTCAGATGAAATGCAGAGACATCACGCTTTCAAGCTAACGCGCATCAATTGTGCCAGAGTCAGCGGTACCGTCATTTCGGGCGGCTCACTGGCGCGGGCCGTACATCGGCTCCGCAAGGCCCCCCTGAACTTCGACGCGTCAATCCGCCCGGATCAGCCCGCGCTTCAGCGCCACGCCAATTGCCTGCGCGCGATCCCGGGCGCCCAGCTTCCGCAGAATGGATCGTATGTGAGCTTTCACGGTGCCTGCACTGATGAAAATCAGGCCGGCAATCTCCTGATTTGACTTGCCATCCGCCACCAGCTGCAACACCTCTGCCTGGCGTCCGGTGAGCGCATCACTCGTCACATGCTCCGCCAGCCTCACCGCAATGTGAGGATCAATGATTCGGTGACCCGCGTGCACCGCGCAGATCACATCCACCAGTCGGGCGATATCGATGTCCTTCAGCAGATACGTCGCAATCCCGGCCCGGAAGCCGCGAAAGATCTCCTCGTCGGTATCGTAAGTCGTCAGGAGAATCACCTTCGCATCGTGCACCCTCGCGCGGAGACGGCTGGTAAACTCAACGCCGTCCATCGGCCGCATACGCAGGTCCACCAGGCACACGTCGGGCGCCGTCTGGTCGAACATCTGCAGCGCGCGCTCACCGTCATGCGCCGTTCCGACCACCGTGATTTCCGGACGCACGGACATCAGCGCCGACAGACCATCGAGAATGATCTGCTGGTCGTCCACGAGCATCACGCGTACCGGTGATATCATTTGCCGCACCGATTGCAGGTCTGTGCGCCCGACTGTGCGATGCACGATCGTGCTCATCCTTGGAAATTCGATGCCAGCAAAGCCAGCTCGACCGAAGATAAACTCGCCCGACGTTCGCGCCACATCGCATACGCGCGAGCGTGCTGAACTGCAGCGATTGGCGCTCGATTTCATCGTTCATGAACTGGGAAATGCGGCGTCGCCGATCCTCATGATCGCCGAGCTGATCGATCGTGACGGTACTGGCGCAACGAGCACGCGATCTGCGCGGTCACTGCGGCAAACGGCGGCTAATTTGCGCGAGATCGCGGCTGCCATCAGGTACTTCAGAGCCGATCCGGGTAGCGAGAGCCTTATGCCGGCGGCGTTTTCCGACACCAAAACCTGGTGGCTCAGGCTGGCGCCGTTGTTCGGCGCATGCCTTCCAAGATCGGCTCGCCTGAGCGAGGAAATCACTGCAGTTACCGCCGACGATCATACGCTCGCCTCGCTCACGTGGTCCACGCTCGGCATTCTGCGGCTCATCAGCTGCGCTCTCCCGAACGTGAGCGATGTCAGCGTCAGCTGTAGTGCCGGCGCCGACGCAAGCGTTTCGATCCGTATTTCTGTGGCAGGAGCACGCAAGGCTGAGCTCACGACCGACGGAAAGCGTTGGCGCCGTTTCATCAGTGCTGAGGCTCGCGCTGCAGGCGCGCGTTTCATCGTCGCCGAGACGCCGACGCACACCTCATTCGAGGTGATCCTCTGATGGGAAATGGCAAGCCGCCTACGCCCTGGGGCGTAGAACAATTTCAGCCCGGCGGAGAATTGTCGGGGTAGCGGCGAAGCGACATTCTAACATTGCCCGTGTGATACGAGATGCGGCCCAGCTCTTGTTCATTCGAGCGAGCGGTTTGCGATGCGATCGGCCGGCGCGTGACCCAATCCGCCCGTCGGCAATCGCCGCCGTTGTGGAGTTGGAGTGTTATTCGCGATGGATGCGCTGATGTGTAGCTCATTCTGCACAGTGGCAAATTCGTCGAGCTGTCAACGATTGAAGTGGAGGTCCGCTGTCCGACAAAAAAATCATGGCAGTCAGCGGTGCGACCTCTTGCCGGAGGCCGCACCGCTTCGTTTTCGGGTATCTCATACGCCTTGGCGCGCTACTTGCTACCCAGCCGGATCGATGTGAATGTGATGTCACATCTCTGGCGCCGGACCGGCGGCGTCAGCCTTGTCGAATGAGCGGTTCGCTCATGAGTCGAAGGCGCGATCAGTGCACATGCACTGTGTCGCGCCTTTCGCGTTTCGGCGCGATCACGCTCCGGTACCTGCATCAGACGCAAGGCGATCTGCCTCGCACCACTTTCCGAACTGCACCCCATTCCGGTGCACCTTACAGGAGACGTTGATGTCGCTGGATACGATGCACGACCTCATGATCGCAGAATTGAAGGATTTGTACAGCGCCGAGACTCAGATCGTGAAAGCGCTGCCAAAAATGGCCGAGGGCGCCACGACAGCCAGTCTGCGCAAGGCGTTCGAAGACCATCTCGAACAGACGCACGAGCATGTCACACGGCTCGAGACGATCTTCGCCATCCTTGACGTCAGCCCGCGCGGTAAGAAGTGCAAAGGGATGGAAGGCCTGCTGGAAGAAGGCGGCGAAATGCTGGAAGAAGATGGCGACGACACCGTTCGCGACGCGGGCATCATCGCGTCCGCACAACGCGTGGAGCACTACGAAATGGCGGCATATGGCAGCACTCTGGCTTTCGCCAACCTCATGGGTCATTCCGAGATCGCGGAACTGCTCGAGATGACGCTGAATGAGGAGAAGGCCGCGGACAAGTTGCTGTCGTCCATCGCCGAGGGCGAGGTCAACAGCGCTGCACCCGGCATGGACGACGAAGAGAGCGACGAGGACGAAGACGCAACGCCGAAGAAAACGTCCGGAAAGTCCGCACCGGCCGCCACGTTCAAAGCTGAACCGAGGAAGCGCACGCGGCGGTGATGAGCACTCGCCAGAGGAGAATCGCCTGTCGTTGCCGTAGAGCACCCCGTTGGCAGACATATGCGCTTGTCAGGCTGTTTCTACGGGGTAGCTTTGCCGCTGCGAGCACCGACAATCGACCCGTACCGAGGTGCGGGTCGATTCGTTTCTCCGACAGTCTTCAGCGAGGATGATGGCAGAGAAACCGCGGTCGGCAGTCATGAACCAGGTCGGCTATCTCGTCATTCTTGGCGGGCTCGTGCTTGGGGGATTGCTCGGCGTGCGAAACGTCCTGAGCCTCGCGACGACCGAAGGTGCCGTCGAGCGTTCGCACGTCCGCCTGTCGTCAATCGAGCGGCTGCTGTCGACGCTGAAGGACGCCGAGACTGGGCAGCGCGGTTTTCTGCTTGTCGGCGATCGA
>JANMWU010000433.1:0-4484 GCA_031380785.1 Gemmatimonadaceae bacterium | reverse complement strand
GCTGAATCATCAGCCCACGATGGATGCGACCACCTGCGAGCGCACCTTCCTTGCCGCACTCGATGGCGGGTGTCAGGTACCGATCGGCGCACTTATGACCGAAACCAACGGCGGTCGCCGCACGCTGCACGGACTTGTGGCCGGTCTCGATGGGACGCCGATGCTGCGCGCGAGCGTGATCGTGGGAAGTGACATCAAGGCGAGTGCACGCGCGCTTGCGGCGGAATTGCGTGAGGCCGGTGCGGCGGCGATTCTCGCCGATGCACGGGCCGTGGGTGCGGCGCCGCGGGAAACGAGCTGACGGCTGCGACTCCAACTGTGACTCCACCGTCACCGTCTACAGCGACGTACGGAAAGAGATTTCAGGGAGAAAGCGGCTGGACGGTTACGGATTCGGGGGTATCGTGAGCGGTATGGCAACCATCCTTTCTGACTTTCCCGGCAACATCGTGACGGATGCTTCGGGCAGCGCACAATCGCCAGGATTTCCAACCGTCCGGCTGCGGCGTTTGCGGCGGACGCCTGCGATGCGCTCGCTGGTGCGCGAAACGCATCTCCATCCGTCGCAGTTCATCCTGCCGCTGTTCGTGCGACCGGGGGTCGGCATTCGCGTGCCGGTCTCGTCGATGCCGGGCTGCGCGCAAACGTCGGTTGATGAGTGTGTGCGCGATGCGCAGGCGGCGGCAGCGGCAGGTGTGGGCGGTGTGATTCTGTTCGGCATTCCCGATCACAAGGATGCCGTCGGTTCAGGCGCAACTGACGCGCATGGCCCCGTGGCCGAAGCGGTACGCGCGATCAAAGCGGCTGTTCCGGCGCTGCTCGTGATCACGGATGTGTGCATGTGTGAGTACTCCGATCACGGTCATTGCGGCGTGCTGCACGGCGAGGAGGTGGACAACGACGCGACGCTGGCCCTTTTGGCGCGCGAAGCCGTGATGCACGCCGACGCCGGTGCCGACATCATTGCACCAAGCGACATGATGGACGGTCGCGTCGGCGCCATTCGTGCCGCGCTCGATGCGGCGGGGCACGAGCAGATCCCGATCATGTCGTACGCTGCGAAGTACTCGAGCGCGTTCTATGGTCCGTTCCGCGAGGCTGCCGAAAGCACGCCTGCCTTCGGCGATCGTCGCAGCTATCAGATGGATCCGGCAAACAGTGACGAGGCTCTGCGGGAAGTGGCGCTGGACATCGCCGAAGGCGCCGACATCATCATGGTGAAGCCGGCCGGCGCATATCTCGACATCATTCGCCGGGTGAAGGACGTTACCAGCATGCCTGTTGCCGCATATCAGGTAAGCGGTGAATACGCCATGTTGCACGCGGCTGCAGAGCGAGGCTGGCTGGATCTTGAGCGCGCGATGTTCGAGAGCCTGATTGCGATCCGGCGGGCGGGGGCGGACATCATCCTGACGTACTTCGCCACCACGGCTGCTCGCGCTCTGAGTAGCGTCCGCTAGCCTTCCGACATCCGCTAACCTTAGACTGGCGCCGCGGACCATTCGCTGACCGCCATCCCGATCACACCGTACATGTTCAATCCCTGGCACGACCTTCCTGCAGGCGACCGGCCACCAGCGCATGTCACGGCAGTGATCGAAATTCCGGCCAAGAGCCGGAACAAGTATGAGCTCGACAAGACAACCGGCCTGCTGAAGCTGGACCGGGTTCTGTATTCGGCCGTGCACTATCCGGGCGACTACGGCTTCATCCCGCGCACGCTGCACGAAGACAACGACCCGCTCGACATCATGGTGCGGATTAACGAGCCAACCTTTCCGCTGTGCCAGATCGATGCCCGTCCGGTAGGTGTGCTCAAGATGCTCGACAAGGGCGAGCCGGACGACAAGGTGCTCGCCGTGCCGATGCACGATCCGATTCACGACGAAGTGCACGACCTCGGCGATCTGCCCAGCCACTTCCTGCGCGAGGTGGAGCATTTCTTCAAGATCTACAAGGATCTCGAGGGGAAGCGGGTGGAGATCATCGGGTGGTTCGATGCTGAGGAAGCGCGTCGCATCATCCTGGAAAGCATCGAGCGCTACAATGCGAAATACGGTGCGGAATTCGCTGGCGCCTGAGTTCGCTGGGTCGCATCTTTTTATTGACGAGCTCGGTCGCGGTGACTCTCCCGGCCGGGCTCGTTTATTGTCACCGGAGTTTGAAACCGGTGACCGATCGGTTCGGCACGCGGTATGCACCGCTGACTCTCTGGATCGGTGCTCACTACTGCATCCGCCAGAGAAGGTTTACAACGCCGATTCCGGACTCAGCAATTCAGGAGATGTTTTCATATGCGCAATAACCGATTTACAATCGTCGCGGCATCGCTGCTCGTTGCGGCATGCGCAACAGATGGCTCCGTTAACGTGGGGCCCATTGGCTCGACAGATTCGCGCCTCTCGGCGGTCGCAGCCCCTCCGGTTGCAGATCTCGCGAGCGCGATGGTCACGATGAAGATCGCGGTCACGTCGTCGCTTCCCGAAAGCGTGACAGGCGGAGTCTGCGCCAGTGCAGTTGAGGCACGGACAGCCGCCAGTACGACTTGGACGGATGTCACGTCATCCTTGTACGCCTGCCCGGCGATCGCGGCGGTGCTGTTGCCGGGTTCGACGCTGACCATCACAGCGGCCGCAGATGCAGCCAAGATCCGCGCCGTCGCCGGAGCCAGCACGGCGGTGGTGCTGCGCGCGCGCAGCACGCTGAACGGGTCGAATACGGCGTACATGCTGCAGTCCAATGAAGTCACCTATCAGCTGCCATAGTCTTTCGGGCGCTTGCGGTGATGAGAGAAGCGGGGTGGTCTCGAGTCAGAGGCCGCCCCGCTTTTTTGCTTCGGATCCGCCTGGCGCGATCACGCGGTCACGATCAACGGGTCGGTTTCCAAGGCGGTTTCAAGGGGTCAGAGACCTTAATCGGCACCAAAACGAAGAAAACCGCGCACCGGGCAAGTAAAATCAACGACTTGCGATCAAGATCTCTGACCCCTTGATCGGACTCCTTGATCGACCCCTTGATCTCATTCCGTGTCCAGCATCAGGTGCCGGTAGACCAACGCCGCGATCACCGCACCAACTATCGGCGCCGCCAGATACAGCGCCAGCCCTTCATACGCACCAGTCGCGACCATCGGCCCGATCGTCCGGGCGGGATTCATGCTGCCGCCGGTCAGCGGCCCGATCGCGAGAATGCCGGCCGTCACGGCCATTCCGATCGCAAGGCCGCCGATCTTCGGTCCCTTCCCATCGACCGCTGTGCCCATGAACGCCGTCATCAGGAATCCCGTCGCGATCGCCTCGAGCGCGAAGGCCTGACCGGTGGAAACGTCCAGTGACACCAGCTGACGCGTTCCGCGCGACGATTCCCACAGCGCCGCCGGGAACAATCCCTTCAGCGTGAGCGCCGCGATGATCGAGCCGGTGAACTGACCGCCAATAAAGGTCGCGGCCTGCGTCGGCGTGATCCGGCCGGTGACCAGCAGACCGATCGATACCGCCGGATTGAAGTTGCCGCTGATCTTCATCAGCGCGCTGACCATCAGGAACATGATCAGCCCATGCGCCAGCGCCACTTCGATCAATCCCGAGCCGGCGTCGACATTCTTCGTCTGCATGATGGCGGCGCCACCAATGAACGTCAGGGCGAATGTGCCGAGGAACTCGGCAACGAACTCACGTGCTGGTTTCATCTTGATTCCGCTCGGGGGTGGGGAGACGGAGCACAAGATAGACGATCAGCTCGGTGCCCGGAACACGAGTGAGGCGTTAATCCCGCCAAACCCGAACGAATTGGACATCACGACGCTGGGAGCGAGTGCCAAGCCGCCGGCCGGGACGTGCCTGACGTGACAGGCGGCATCCGCATGATCGAGGTTCACCGTCGGCGGCAGCCATCCGTCCTCGAAGGCGAGCATGCAGATGACGGCCTCGATCGCGCCACTGGCGCCAAGGGCATGGCCGTGATAGCCCTTGGTGCCGCTGACCCACGTGCTGGACAACGCGTCGCCGAACACCGAACGCATCGCCTCGACTTCGGTGGGATCGTTGAGCGGCGTGGCGCTGGCATGTGCATTCACGTAATCGACGTCCGACGCCGTGACGTCGGCACTCGCGAGCGCCTGTGACATCGCACGCGCGGCCTGCGCGCCACCTGGCAGCGGTGCGGTCATGTGGTGCGCATCGTTGGTGGTGCCGAAGCCGACAATCTCGGCGTAGATGTGCGCGCCCCGGGAAATGGCGCGTTCGCGTTCCTCGAGGATCAGCGCCGCCCCACCCTCACCCATCACAAAGCCGTCGCGTGCGGCATCGAACGGACGGCTGGCGTGCGCCGGATCGTCGTTGCGTGTGGACATGGCGCGGATGAGCGCGAACGCGCCAAAGCACAGCGGCGCGAGTGGCGCTTCGGCGCCGCCGCCGATCATCACATCGGCATAACCGTCTCGCACCTGCCGGAACGCTTCACCAATCGCGATTGCGCCGGACGCG
>JANMWU010000390.1:0-3379 GCA_031380785.1 Gemmatimonadaceae bacterium | reverse complement strand
GCGCGAGATGGCGAGTGCAACGACGCTGATGACGATGCCTGCCGTCACCGTCAGGCCGCGCCAGTCCTTGTACCATGGCATGCGTGCAGTCGCATCGATCTCGGTGCGCAATACCTGCAGCGGCGAGATATTCCGCACGCCGACGAGCGGACGCAGTGCAAACGAGAGTGCCACCCACACGCCCACAGCAAGTCCGGAAAGAATCGCGGCTGGCGACAGCGACACGTTCACGTCAACCGGCAGCATCTCGCGCACAAGTCCGGGCAGCGCGAGCTGAATTGCTACGCCGAGTGCCGCGCCAACTGCTGCTCCGGCCAGGCCCATCAGCGCCGCCTGCATTCCGTACACAAGCAGCATCTGACCGCTGGTCGCGCCGAGACACCGCAGCACCGCTATCGTCTCCTGCTTGCGACGAATGAACGCGTGCACGCCTGACGCCACGCCAATTCCGCCGAGCAGCAGCGCGACCAGGCCAACCAGTCCGAGAAAATCGCCCAGTGTGCTGATGGCCTCAGTGACATTCGCCTCCGACTCGGCCGCAGTGCGAACGCGCAGCTTGAGCTTCTCGAAGGTCGGCTTGTTCTTCTTCGCCCACGGCACCGCCTGAATCGTGGGCGGAAGCTTGAGCAGTGTTTGGTACGACGCGCGCGAGCCGAAAGTGAGCAGTCGCGTCTCGTCGAGCCACTGTGTGGAGATGAACACGCGCGGTCCAACGATCGACACAAATCCGGCATCGCCGGGAACCTGCTTCAATGTGCCGGCGATGACGAACGTCGAATAGCCGAGAGAGACTGAATCGCCGATCTTTGCGTTGAGCGAGATGAGCAGCCCGGGATCAACGATGGCCGCGTGCTCGCCGCGAATTCGTGTGAACGCAGAGGCGGGTTCGGTGATCACCTGTCCGTACAACGGGTACGTGTTGGTCACGCCGCGCACCTGCACCAGTCGCGTGTTGCCGGTGTTCGTGATCGCGGCCATCGATGGGAATTGCACGACCTTCGCAATCGTCATGCCGCTGCGACCGAGCGAATCGATCAGCGAGTCGGCCGCCGCTGACATTTCCGCGCGCGAGTTGAGCGACGCATCGCCGCCGAGCAGCGAGCGACTCTGTTCGCGAACCGACTTTGTCAGATTGTCGGCGAATGAGTCGATGGCGACAAGCGCCGCCACGCCGAGCGCGATGGACGACATGTAGAGCAGCAGTCGGCGCCGCGCGGTACGGCTTTCCTTCCAGGCCAGCGCCGGCAGTCGTCGCCAGGGGAAGCGTGGGCCGAGCACCATCTCGCTCACGCGACCGCCTCGGAAACAGCGCGCTCTACGGCACCAGTGTCTTCAATCACAACGCCGTCGGCGAGCCGGATGCTGCGGCCGAGTCGGTGCGCGAGTTGCTGATCGTGTGTGACGAGAACGACGGTGGTGCCATCTTCGCGATTCAGCTGCTCGAGCAGTCCGACGATCTTCTCGCCGGTGGCGCCGTCGAGGTTACCAGTGGGTTCGTCGGCAAAGAGGACGCGTGGCCGGTTGACGAACGCGCGCGCGATCGCAACGCGCTGCTGTTCGCCGCCGGAGAGCTGCGTCGGAAAGTGGTGGGTGCGTGAGCCGAGTCCCACGCGTTCGAGCAGATCACGGGCGCGGGCGTGGCTGTCACGGATGCCGCGCAGTTCCAGGGGCACCTGCACGTTCTCGAGCGCGGTGAGCGTCGGCACCAATTGGAAGCTCTGGAACACGAATCCGACGCGGTCGCCCCGCAGGCGCGCGCGGGCGTCTTCATCGAGCGGACCCAGATCGATGCCATCAAGGAGCACAGCGCCGCGTGTGGGTGTATCAAGGCCCGCGAGCAATCCGAGGAGCGTTGTCTTTCCGCTGCCTGATGGTCCGACGATGGCGACGGTCTCACCGGCCGCGATATCGAAGGACACATTGCGCAGGACCGCCAGGGCATCGCCACCACTGCGATATTCTTTCGTCAGATTGCGGACGGCGAGCATGGGCGTCGCGCGGCTGGGTGACGACAAACCGGTGTCAGACATGCGGAAGCATTGGGGACGTGAGGAACAATTGGTCGCACGGCGCAGCGGCCGATGGACGGCGGCGGCGCTGGTACTGTGGACGATGCAGGGTTGCGGCGGCGGGTCGTCCGCACAATCTGCCAATCGGGGGGGTGGGGGCGCCGCCTCTGTCCCAACGGTAGCCGGTAGTCAAACGCCCCTGCCGCCCGGAAGTTCGGTCGATCCGGGCCGGAAAGCGATCGAGGCGCCGACGCGGGTTCTCTTCATCGGGACGAGTCTCACCTCCGGACTTGGCCTCCCCGATCCGTCCGAGGCGTGGCCGGGCCAGATCGGGCACATCGCGGATTCGCTCGGATACAAGGTGAAAATCCAGAACGCCGGTCTGAGCGGCGAGACGTCGGCGGGGGCATTGCGGCGGACCGACTGGCTGCTGCGTGATACGGCGGACGTGATCGTGATTGAGACCGGCGCCAACGACGGGCTGCGGGGGTTGTCGGCGACGGACCTGACGCAGAACCTGACGGAGATCGTGAAGAAGGTCCGGACGTCGCAGCCGAAGGCGCAGGTGGTGATCATCCAGATGGAAGCGCCGCCGAACATGGGGAAGGACTACGCTTCGGGCTTTCACGCAGCATATCCGGCCGTGGCGAAGGCATCGGGGGCGACGCTAACGCCGTTTCTGTTGGACGGAGTGGCAGGGATCGCGGGTTTAAATCAGGCTGACGGTATTCATCCCACGCGTGAAGGGGCTGCGAAGGCGGCCCGGAACGTCTGGCCTTCGGTCCGCGCCGTGCTCGATCGTGCAAAGCATTCTGTGCCAACGGTTTAGCGCTCGCCCTCCTTTGCTTCGCTGCTCTTTGGCGATCGAAAAGAACAGTCTCACGCGGAGGCGCGGAGGCGCGGAGGGCACGGAGAACTGCTTTTTTGGGGAACGGCAACTGCAGCTGTAAATGGGCGAGGCTCTTGACCTCGCGTGAGGGTTTTTTCAAAACAGTTCGCACTTCGGTTAGCACCAGCGCTGCGGTCAACTTCAGGTTCTCCTTCGTGCTTCCCCGCGCCTCCGCGGCTCCGCGTGAGACTGTTCCTTCAGAGTTTACGTGGCTTGCCCGCGCCTCCGCGGCTCCACGTGTAACTGTTCCTTCAGAGTTTGCGTGGCGCAGAAGCAGGGGTCGAAGAGTGGAGGCCGGACGGCTATATTTTGAGGCTGTTCACTACGCGGACCCCAAAGTTTGAGGATGTACTGATATGGCAGTTCCGGCTACGCAGCTTCGTCGCGGGATGGTGATCGTGATGGAGGGCGACCCCTGCCGCGTGATCGAGTTCCGTCATCACACACCCGGCAATCTGCGCGCGATGGTGCAGACGAAGAT
>JANMWU010000361.1:0-2379 GCA_031380785.1 Gemmatimonadaceae bacterium | reverse complement strand
CGCCATGGCGTGGCGCCGACGATCTGGCCGGTCTTCAGATCCTGCAGGTTGTCGTTGCTGATGGTCGCGATGCCGAACACGATCGCGGTCGCAAACAGCGCGTACGCCACCATCGCCTCGGTTACCGTCGGCACCGTGCTGCGCCCGAGGAACGCAATCATCATCAGCGACACACCAACCACCGCCAGAATGCCGACGCCGGAAATAGGACTGTTGGAGGCGCCGATCAATCCCGCCATGTAGCCGCACACCGATGCGATGACGATGCCCGCCAGCAGGATGTAGATCACGGTGATGGTGATCAACACAGCGGCGTGTGCGGCCAGCGGACCGTCGGCGATGAACTGCCAGAGCAGGAAAGCAATTGGAATCATCGTGACCAGAATGACCGCCGCGACTTGCTTGATCGGCAGGTCACGCTCAGCCAGCGGCAGCGTCTGACCGGTATCGCGCGCGTTGGAGGCAGCGAGTGCCGAGCGGATGCCGGCGAGAATCGGGCCGATGATCTTGAGCAGCGTCCAGATGGCGGCCACGCCGATCGTGCCGGCGCCGATGAAGCGAGCTTTCGAACGGAAGACGGCGCTCGCAATCGCCACCGCGTCACCAGTCGCCGCGCCCTGGCTGAAGTAGGGCACCAGTCCGACCCAGGTGATGATAATGCCGGTGAGCATCGCCAGCCCCACCGACAATCCAACCAGGTGACCCACACCGATCAGCGCGAAGCTGAGCGAAGTCGCAGCGCCCGTCGCGCCAGTGCCGACACGGAAATACTTGCTGATCTCGCCGGTCATCAGCTTCATCGCGATCAGCAGCGCCACCGCAACCGATGCCAGCGACGAGACGATGATCGTGCGCAATCCTTTCCGATTCTCTTCCGCACCGCTGGCATCCGCCGATCCGACGCGAAGCACTTCCGCCGCCGCCATTCCTTCGGGATAGGGCAGATCGG
Organism: Gemmatimonadaceae bacterium; assembly: GCA_031380785.1. GTDB lineage: Bacteria > Gemmatimonadota > Gemmatimonadetes > Gemmatimonadales > Gemmatimonadaceae > JACMLX01. Next base: position 1,430 of record JANMWU010000361.1, on the reverse strand, counting down.
AGCCAGTCACCAGTGCGCGTCGCAACGGCACCGAGAACATCACACCAAGAATTCCGCCGGTTGCGCAGACGCTGGCGGTGGTCAGAAATGGAAAGCCTTGCCAGTAGCCGAGAATCACCAGGCCGGGCAACACGAAGATGATCGCCGACAGGGTGCCCGCTGCTGACGCGATTGTCTGCACGATGTTGTTCTCGAGGATCGTGCCGCCCGGCAACAGGCGCAGAATCGCCATCGAAATCACGGCCGCCGGTATCGACGTGGCGAATGTCAGGCCAACCTTCAGCCCCAGATACACATTGGCGGCGGTGAAGAGCAGCGTAAGCAGGCCGCCCAGAATGACTGATCGTAGTGTGAGTTCGCGCATGACAGTGAAGTATGGGCGCGCCGGATTGGCGGATAGTCGCGTTTCCGGAACATGGCGAGCGGGTGCGGCGGGCGGCAGAGGGTCACCGCGTCACACCCGAGGTTCGGCGCGATCACGTCGCGACATCGGCAGCAGCCAGCGCGCGACAATCACGAGAGTGGTCAACACCAGCACCACCCCGCGCCGGCGCACTCGCCCACGTTGTACGCCTGTCCTGCAGGCGACACTCGGTTAGCGTTGGATCGTCGCGGGCAGCGGTGGCTTCGCTGTCACGAGCATACCCGACGCGCCCGACATTCTCACCCCGTCCGAACCCCGAACATGACACAACACAATCTGGCCGCTCAATTCCGCCGATTGCACACCGGCCCCCAGACGCCGCTCGTCCTCGCGAACGCCTGGGACGCGATGAGCGCGCGCCTGGTTGAAGCCGCGGGTGCGGCAGCCATCGCAACAACAAGTGCCGGCGTTTCGTGGTCGCTTGGCTATCCGGATGGCCACGGCGTCACTCGCGATCTGATGGTCGACGCGGTGAGACGCATTGTGCAATCAGTGCGAATTCCAGTGTCGGCAGATGTCGAGAGTGGATACGGCTCGGGCACACCGGAGGATGTCGCCGAAACCGCAACGCGCATGATCGAAGCGGGCGCGGTTGGCATCAACCTCGAAGATTCGCCCGGGCACGGCGGCGAAAAACTGGTCGACATGGCGTATCAGTCGGCGCGCTTTGCATCCGCTCGCGCGGCAGCAGGTGCGGCTGACATCGACCTCTTCATCAACGCCCGCGTTGACACGTATCTCAAAGGTGTCGGCGACGACGGCGAACCGCGCTTCGAGGAAACGGTGCGACGTGCGAACGCATACGTCGCGTCCGGCGCCGACTGCGTGTTCATTCCGCTTGTCACCGATCCGGTGCTCATCAAGCGGCTCGTGGCAGCGATTGCAGCGCCGATCAACCTGCTCGTTGGACCTGGGTCACCGCCGATCGACGCGTTGCGCGAGCTTGGCGTGGCTCGCGTGAGTGTTGGTCCGCATCTGGTGCGTTCGGTGATGGCGCACATACGCA
>JANMWU010000332.1:0-11239 GCA_031380785.1 Gemmatimonadaceae bacterium | reverse complement strand
GTGAAGGCGGCCGGCGGCACACCGCGCGAGTTCACGACCATCACCGTGACCGACGGCATCGCGATGGGGCACGCTGGCATGAAGGCGTCACTGGTGTCGCGCGAAACGATCGCTGATTCGGTGGAACTCACCGTACGCGGACACTGCTACGATGGCCTCGTAGGAATCGCCGGATGCGACAAGACGCTGCCCGGCCTCATGATGGCGATGCTGCGCCTCAATGTGCCATCGGTGTTTCTGTACGGCGGGTCGATTCTGCCAGGGCGCTTCCACGATCGCGATGTGACTGTGCTCGATGTGTTCGAAGGCGTGGGCAAGCACGCGGCCGGCAACATGTCGCTCGAGGAGCTGACGGCACTGGAGAAAGTGGCATGCCCCGGTGCCGGCTCGTGCGGCGGCCAGTACACGGCCAACAGCATGGCGTACGTGTCGGAAGCGATTGGTCTCGCACTTCCAGGTTCTGCGAGTCCGCCTGCAGCCTGGGAATCGCGCGACAGTTACGCGGAATTGGCGGGGACGGCGGTGATGCGGCTGATGCAGCATGGTCCGCGTCCACGCGACATCGTGACGCGCAAGGCGCTCGAGAATGCGGCGGCGGTTGTTGCTGCAACCGGCGGTTCGACGAACGCCACGTTACATCTGCCGGCCATGGCGCATGAGGCGGGTCTCGTCTTCGATCTGTTCGACGTTGCAGAGGTGTTTGCGCGTACTCCGCTGATCGCCGATCTCAAACCGGGCGGCAAGTATCTCGCGAAAGACGTGCATGACATCGGCGGCGCATCGGTCGTGCTGAAGGCCTTGCTGGACGGGGGTTTCCTGCACGGCGATTGCATCACCGTAACCGGCCGCACGATTGCCGAAGACCTCGCAGACATCGTGGTGCCGGCGAATCAGGATGTGGTACGCCCGGTGATCAACGCGATCTCACCGACCGGTGGACTGGTCGGCATGCGCGGCAACCTCGCGCCGGATGGCGCGGTGGTGAAGGTCGCGGGTTTGCATACGCGCCTCTTCAGCGGACCGGCGCTTGTCTTCGAGTCAGAAGAGGAAGCGATGGCGGCCGTCATGGAGAGGCGATACGCCGCCGGTGACGTGCTGGTGATTCGCTATGAAGGGCCGCGCGGCGGACCCGGCATGCGCGAAATGCTCTCCACCACGTCGGCCATCTATGGACAGGGTATGGGCGACACGGTCGCGCTGATCACCGACGGTCGGTTCAGCGGCGCAACCCGCGGTCTCTGCATCGGGCACGTCGGCCCCGAAGCCGCAATCGGCGGGCCGATCGGGCTGCTTCGCAACGGCGACATTATCGACATCGACGCTGATGCCGGCACACTTAACGTCCGGTTGTCGGAAGCCGAGCTGTCGGAGCGGCGGGCAGCCTGGACACCGCGGGCCCACGACTTTCAGTCCGGCGCCATCTGGCGCTATGCGCAGACCGTCAGTCAGGCGCGCTACGGCGCCGTTGTTCATCCGGGGGGACTTGCGGAAACGCATTGCTACGCCGATGCTTGATGCAGGGCGCCGCCACTCATCACGACGGCGCTTTCGTACGCGCGGTGCCTTCGGGAGTCAGCTCGGACCCGGATTAACGACCATTTTCGCCCCAGTAATGTCCGCTTCGCACACGCAGTCGCGCCTCCTCAGCCTTATTAGCCTCGTTGCGAGCCTCACGCTCGCAGCGATTCTCGTCGTACGCGTACTTCTTAGCGGACGGGAGCAGGGCTTGAGGATCGCGATGTAACGCGAACCGACGCCCCTCCCGAGATTATCGGAGGGGCGACCTTGGGCAGGATCACACAAGGCTCCCTCCGACAACGGAGGGGGCCTTCTCGTTTTCCGAGCCCCCATGTCACCAAACCCCGAACGCAGCAACGAAAAACGAAAGACCCCTCGCTCCGCTGAACGTCCGCCCGGACCGGTCACGTCGAACCGGACCGGCGCGCAGGCGATGTGCGAGGCGCTGATTCGCGAAAACGTCTCTGTGATTTTCGGTATCCCGGGCGGCTGCATCATACCGTTCTACCACGCGATGTGGGAGTACCGCAGCCGCCTGCGCCATGTGCTGTGCCGGCACGAGCAGGGCGCCGGCCATGCGGCCGAGGGATACGCGCGGGTGACCGGTCAGGTCGGAGTGTGCGTGGGTACGAGCGGCCCCGGTGCGACGAACATGGTCACGCCAATCGCCGACGCGTGGATGGACGGAACTCCGCTCGTGGCGATCACCGGGCAGGTGCCGAGTGCGCTGCTGGGCACCGATGCCTTCCAGGAAGTCGACATCACCGGCATCACGGTGCCGATCACGAAGCACAATTTTCTCGTCACCGATGCGGCGGATCTTCCGCGCGTTTTCCGCGAAGCGTTTCACATCGCACGTACTGGTCGGCCCGGTCCGGTGCTGATCGACATTACCAAGGACGCACAGCTCAAGACCTTCGTGCCAAACTGGGATGAACCGATGGATCTGCCGGGCTATCGTCCGACGTCCACCCGCGACGATGTCAATCCGGCCGCGATCAGCGCTGCCGCACAGCTGCTGCGCAATGCGGAACGACCGGTGATCCTCGCCGGCAACGGTGTGATCCAGTCTGGCGCAACGCGAGAGCTGCGTGCGCTGGCGGAGCAGACTGGCATCCCCGTCATCACGACGCTGCACGGCCTCGGCGCGATGCCGCACGATCATCCGCTCGCGCTGGGCATGCCCGGAATGCACGGCTGGGTGCATGTGAATCGCGCGATTCAGGCGTGCGATGTGTTGCTGAATGTCGGCAGCCGGTTCGATGATCGCGTGACGGGGAAGGCAAGCACGTTCGCGCCGCACGCGAAGATCATCCACATCGATATCGACGCCGCCGAAATCGGGAAGCTGGTGCGCACCGATGTTGCGATCGTCTCTGACGCCAGCCGGCGTTGCGCTCGATCGCGGTGGCGCTGGCCGAAGGCAGCAGTGCGAAGCGGCAGCGCTGGATGCACGAGATCATCGCAATGCGTGATGAACATCAGCCGCGCCAGGGATACACCCGTCGCGATCGCAGCGCGCCGCTGATGCCGCATGATGTGTTCGATGCGATGAATTCCGCGTTTGCCGGCCGCAGCGACTGGCGTGTGGTGACTGATGTGGGTCAGCACCAGATGTGGGCCGCGCAGCTGATCGACTGGAGCCGGCCGCGCACGCACATCACCAGCGGCGGCGCCGGCACGATGGGTTTCTCACTGCCCGCCGCCATGGGTGCCGCGATCGCGGATCCGGAAAAGACCGTGTGGGTGGTGGTCGGCGACGGCGGCTTCCAGATGACAAACTGCGAACTGGCCACCATCGCCCAGGAAGGGCTTGCCAACCTCAAGGTCGCTGTCGTCAACAACGGCTACCTCGGCATGGTGCGTCAGTGGCAGCAGCTGTTCGAAGGAAAGCGCTACAGCGGCACGCCGCTGACCGGTCCTGACTTCGCAAGACTCGCCGAAGCGCACGGCCTGCGCGGTATCACTGTCGATCACGCCGATGACGCGGCGGGCGCAATCCGCGCGGCGTGGAAGCACAATGGCTGCGTCGTGATCGATTTCCGCGTCGAACGCGAAGCGAATGTGTTTCCGATTGTCCCCGCCGGCCTGGCGATCGGCGACATGCTCACCGCGGCACCCGTGCCGCCAGCCCGTGCAACACCGCAGTCCGCTCCGATCGTCACCACCCCGCCCACCTCCACCACTTCCAAGGTCTGACCCTGATGGCACAGCACACTCTGATCGCCCTGCTGCAGGATCGCGCCGGCGTCCTGCATCGCACCGTCACCCTGCTGCGTCGTCGCGGCTTCAACATCGCGTCACTCGCCGTGGGCCGGAGCGAAGTGCCCGGTATCAGCCGCATGACCCTGGTTGTCGACGCCAATGATGCGAGTCAGGTCGTCACACAGCTCGATCGACTGGTGGAAGTGATCGGCGTCACCGATGTCACGAACGAGAAGGCGGTGCAGCGTGAGACCGCGCTGGCGAAGATCGTGTCGTCGCCGACGCGCCTGGCAGAGCTGGTCGATATCGTGGCCGAATACGGCGCGCGCGTGCTCGATCTGAGCGAGGAAGAGCTGATCGTGCAGATCACCGACACACCGGAACGTGTCGAGGAATTCATCGCCATGATCCGGCCGGAAGGGCTGGCGGAGCTGATGCGGACGGGCCGTCTGGCGATGATGCGCGGCCGCACACCCCGCAAGCTGGAGACCCCCGCGCATTATCGCGCGCAGGCCGACGGCGCACCGCATGACGAGGAGGCCGCAGCGTGACCCGCGTGTTCTACGACAAGGATGCGGACGCAACGCGACTGCAGGGGCGACCAATTGCAATCATCGGCTATGGAAGTCAGGGACATGCGCATGCGCTGAACCTGAAAGAGAGCGGGCATGATGTGCGGGTCGGACTGCGCCGCGGTTCGAAGAGCTGGGCCGCCGCCGAAGCAGCCGGACTGCGCGTGTGCACCGTTGCCGATGCAGCAGCGGAGTCGCAGCTGATCATGATCCTCGCGCCCGACACCGAACAGAAGCAGATCTACGAGCGCGATATCGCACCGACCATGACGCCGGGAAAGACGCTGCTGTTCGCGCACGGCTTCAACATTCACTTCAAACTGATCGATCCGCCGTCGGGTGTGGATGTGGCGCTGATCGCACCGAAATCGCCAGGTCATCGCGTACGCGAGTTGTATCAGGACGGCGGCGGCGTGCCGGGCCTCATCGCGGTGCACGTGGACGCATCGGGCAATGCGCGCGCTGACGCGCTGGCGTACGCACGCGGCATCGGCTGCACCCGCGCTGGCGTGATCGAGACATCGTTTGCCGAGGAAACCGAGACCGATCTGTTCGGCGAGCAGGCGGTGCTGTGCGGCGGTGTGTCGGCGCTGGTGAAGGCGGGCTTCGAGACGCTGACGGAAGCGGGCTACCAGCCGGAGATGGCGTACTTCGAGTGCCTGCACGAGCTGAAGCTGATCGTCGATCTCATGTATCAGGGTGGCCTGAACTACATGCGGTATTCTGTCTCCGACACGGCCGAATACGGCGATTACACCGCCGGCCCGCGCCTTGTGACGCAGCAGACGAAGGCCGAGATGAAGAAGATTCTGGACGAGATTCGCGATGGCACCTTTGCGCGCAACTGGGTCGCGGAAAATGCGAATGGCCGTCCGAACTTCACCGCCTGGCGCAAGGCCGATATCGATCATCCGATCGAACAGGTTGGTGTGCGGTTGCGCGAGCTGATGCCGTTCCTGCACGCGAAAGTCGTGCGCCCCGACGTTGGCACGGTGGATCGCACTCCGGCTGCCGTTCAAGCCGACGTCACCGCCGACGCGACGGGTTCTGTATGACCGACGACATTGTACGAATTTTCGACACTACACTGCGTGACGGCGAGCAGGCGCCAGGCTGTTCGATGACGGTCGAAGAAAAGCGCCAGGTGGCTCGGCAACTGTCGCGACTGGGCGTGGATGTGATCGAGGCGGGCTTTCCTGCCGCCTCGCCGGGCGACTGGGATGCTGTTCGTGCGATTGCCGAGGACTCAAAGGACTGGCCGGTGGCACCAATCATCTGCGGACTGGCCCGCGCCACACAGAAGGACATCGAGGCGGCCGCGACGGCGCTGGCAACCGCACCGCGACGACGGATCCACACCTTCCTGGCGACGTCGGATGTGCACCTGAAGCACAAGCTGCAAATGTCGCGTGAGCAGGTGATTGCGCGGGTGAGTGAAATGGTGGCGTACGCTCATTCGTTCGTGGATGACGTGGAGTTTTCGCCGGAGGATGCATCGCGAAGCGACGTGGCGTTTCTGCATGAAGTACTGCGCGCAGCGATCGATGCCGGCGCCACCACGCTCAACATTCCGGACACTGTCGGCTACACGACGCCGGATGAATATTTCGCATTGATCAGCGGCATCCGCACCGAAGTCGTCGCGGGCCGGCCGATCATCATCTCCACTCACTGCCACGACGATCTGGGCCTGGCGGTCGCCAATTCACTGGCCGGCGTGCAGGCTGGTGCGCGACAGATCGAGTGCACGATCAACGGCATTGGTGAACGGGCCGGCAACGCGGCGCTCGAGGAAGTGGTGATGGCGCTGCGTACTCGTCGTGCGCGCTACGCGGCCGACACGCGCTTGCGCACCGAGGAGATCGGGCGCGCCTCGCGGCTGGTATCGCGGTGCACCGGTGTCCGCGTACCGCCGAACAAGGCGATCGTCGGCGCGAACGCATTCGCCCATGAAGCGGGCATCCATCAGGATGGCATGCTGAAGAACCGTGACACGTATGAGATCATGCACGCCGAACATGTGGGCCTTGAAGGTGCCCGCCTGGTACTGGGCAAGCATTCCGGTCGCGCCGCGCTGCGCGCTCACCTTGCAACGCTGGGGCACGCGCTCGAGGATGCCGAATGCGATGCGGTGTTTGCGCGCTTCAAGGAAGTGGCGGATCGCAAGAAGGTTGTTGACGATCGCGAACTGGAAGTGATCGTCGCCGGTGAGACGCATCGTGGAGCGTCCACTTATCGTCTGGAGCTGGTGCAGGTGTCGTGCGGTACGCATGCCATTCCGACTGCGACCGTGAAACTGCGCGGTCCGGACGATCGCGAACTGGTTGCCGCGGCGCAGGGCGATGGACCGGTTGATGCGGTGTGTCGCGCCATCAACGAGTGCGTTGGTGATGTGGGGGAACTGATCGAGTTCGCAGTTGATGCAGCGGCCGAGGGCATCAATGCGGTGGGCGGCGTCTCGATCAGGCTGCGCGAACGTGCACCGGTTACCGATGAGGGCGAGGTGACGCCGCGCGACGAGTCGCCGCGATTCACCGCCAGCGGATTCGGTGTGCACACGGACATTATCGTGGCGACGGCGGAAGCGTATGTCGCGGCGGTGAATGGGTTGATCCGTACACGGGCACGACAGATGTCAGAGGTGGCAGCATGAGTACGCCGCGAACGATGTTCGAGAAAGTGTGGAAGTCGCACGTAGTCCGCCAAGGCGCAGGCGATGCACCGTCGGTGCTGTACATCGATCTGCATCTGGTGCATGAAGTCACGTCGCCGCAGGCGTTCACAGTGCTGCACGAACGAGGCCTCAAGGTGCGCCGCCCCGATCGCACGATCGCGACGATGGATCACTCGACGCCGACGATTGCGACCGGTGGCCGATTGACCGTGCTCGACCCGGCCGCCAGCAGGCAACTCGATGCGCTGGCAGCAAATTGCGCGGAGCATGACATCCCATTGTACGGCATGGGTGATGATCGTCGCGGCATCGTACATGTGATCGGCCCGGAGCTGGGTCGCACGCAGCCGGGCATGACGATCGTGTGTGGCGACAGCCACACCAGCACGCACGGCGCATTCGGCGCACTGGCGTTTGGCATTGGGACCAGTGAGGTCGGCCATGTGCTGGCGACACAATGCCTGCTCCAGTCGAAGCCGAAGACAATGGAAGTGCGGGTCGACGGCACGCTGCGACCGGGTGTCGCAGCCAAGGATCTGATTCTCGCGATCATCGCGAAGATCGGTGTCGGCGGCGGCACTGGTCACGTGATTGAGTATCGCGGTGAAGCGATTCGCGCACTCGACATGGAAGGCCGCATGACCGTCTGCAACATGAGCATCGAGGCCGGAGCACGGGCGGGAATGATCGCGCCGGACATGACGACGTTTGCGTGGCTGGCGGGTCGTGATCAGTCGCCGACCGGTGACGCCTGGCGCGATGCGATGGGTCGGTGGCATGAACTGGCGAGCGATGACGGCGCGACCTTCGATCGCAGCGTTGTGCTAAACGCCTCGGAGATTTCGCCGATGATCACCTGGGGCACCAACCCCGGCATGGGCATTCCGATCGACGGTCATGTGCCGGCGCGGGGCGATGTCCGCGATGCCGCGAATGAACGTGCCTACGCGTACATGGGGCTTACGCCGGGTCAGAGTCTGCTTGGCCAGCCAGTGGACGTGGTATTTGTCGGCAGCTGCACGAATGGTCGCCTCGATGATCTGCGTGCGGCGGCTGGATTCATGAAGGGTCGCCATGTGGCGCCGAACACGCGAATGCTGGTGGTGCCAGGCTCGCAGCGCGTGAAGCGCGAAGCGGAGCATGAAGGGCTGGCGGACATCTTTCGCGCGGCAGGTGCGGAGTGGCGCGAGAGCGGCTGTTCCATGTGCATCGCGATGAATGGCGATACGGTCGCGGCCGGGCAGTACGCGGTGAGCACCAGCAATCGCAATTTCGAAGGACGGCAGGGCAAGGGGGCACGCACGCTGCTGGCGTCGCCATTGACCGCCGCGGCATCCGCCGTGGCGGGTGTCGTCACCGACCCGAGGACCTTTCTGTGAGTCAGCCCTGGACACCTCTGGAGTCGCACGCCGTCCTGATCGCGCGCGATGACATCGATACCGATCAGATCATTCCGGCGCGCTTTCTTACGACGACAACACGCAGTGGACTTGGCCGGCATCTGTTCTCCGACTGGCGATATCTTGCTGGCGGTGCGCCGCAGCCGGAATTCGAGCTCAATGCACCGGCATCGCAGGGAGCGCAGATTCTCGTCGGTGGTCGCAACTTCGGCTGCGGGTCGAGTCGCGAGCACGCACCGTGGGCGTTGAACGACTGGGGCTTCCGCGCCATCGTCGCATCGTCGTTCGCCGACATCTTCCGCTCGAACGCACACAAGAACGGCGTGCTGACCATCGCGCTGGACGTTCCGACGCTTCGCGCGACACACGCGGCGCTGCGCGCGGATCCGAACGCAACGATCACCGTTGACCTTCCGAATCAGCGCGTCTCGTTGCCCGGCGGCACGACGGCACTGTTCACAATCGATGGATTCAGCAAGCGGTCTCTCATCGAAGGGCTCGACGAACTGGGCGCGCTGCTGGCAAACATTCCCGCGATTCAGGAGTGGGAGGTGGCATGCGGTCGGTGATCGCCGTACTGGCGGGCGACGGCGTGGGAACGGAGGTGACAGCGCAGGCGGTGCGAGTGCTGCAGGCGGTCGCGGAGCGCGGCGATCACGAGTTCGAGTTCCGCAATGCGTTGATTGGTGGCATTGCAATCGACGAGACCGGCGAGCCGCTCCCGTTTGCAACGCGAGAGATTGTCACCCGCGCCGACGCCGTGCTGCTCGGCGCGGTTGGTGGTCCGAAATGGAGTGATCCGTCGGCCAGCGTCCGCCCCGAGCAGGGGCTGCTCGGACTTCGTGCGTTGATGGGTGTGTATGCGAACCTGCGGCCGGTGGCCGTGCATCCCGCGCTGGCGGGTGCGGCACCGCTCAAGCCTGAACTGCTTGTGAACGTTGATATTCTGTTCGTGCGTGAGCTGACTGGTGGGCTGTATTTCGGCGACAAGACGCACGACCGCGATGCGAACGGGGCTTCGACACGCGCTTCGGATCTGTGCGTGTACACAAAGAAAGAAGTCGAACGCGTGGTGCGCATGGCAGCGTCGATCGCGCGCGACCGTCGCGGGAAACTGCTTTCGGTGGACAAGGCGAACGTGCTTGCCACATCGCGGCTCTGGCGTGAAGTGACGACGCGTGTGATGCGCGACGAATTCCCGGATGTGACGCTGGAGCACGCACTGGTGGATTCGTTCGCGATGCACCTTATCACGCATCCATCGAAGTTCGACGTGGTCGTAACCGAGAATCTCTTTGGCGACATCCTCACCGACGAGGCCGCGGTGCTGGCCGGGTCGATCGGCGTCCTGCCGTCAGCGTCGCTGGGTGATGCGGACGCCAGCGGATTGCGACGCGGGCTCTACGAACCGATTCACGGCTCGGCGCCGGACATCGCGGGTAAGGGCATCGCCAATCCTGCGGGCGCGATCCTCAGCGCGGCGCTGCTGCTCCGGCACTCACTCGGCCTGAGCGATGACGCGGCGGCGATCGAAGCGGCGGTGCACGATGCAATCACGAGCGGATTGCGCACGGCGGATTGTGTGACGCCTGGCCAGTCGCCGTGCTCGACGTCAGCGTTTGGCGATTGGGTGGTGGAACGACTCACCGGTGCCCGGGCCGTTTGAATTCCTGGGTCACCTCAGCGCGGGTGGCAAACGGGCGTTTCGTCCTGACGCCGGCTACAGGCGCCCGGGCCCGCCGTCGATACCTGAGGTGAGCAGCGCTTGGCAGCGCGCCAGCCTCCCCGGTATCCCTACGCGCCCAAATGTTTCAGTCACTGACGCTTCGCGCGAAAATCGTCGCACTCCCTGTCGTGGCTGCGATCGGCTGCATCGCCACGCTGGGCACCACGGTCGTGCTGGGTCGCAGGGCGCAGGCGGAGTTACTGCGACTGGAGCAGCAGGGGTCACCGGCGCTCGACGCGAGTCGTCGACTCGAAGCCCGCCTCGCCACTTATCAGCGCACATTGCGCGACGCCGTGACGACCAGCGATACGATCGCAGTCACGGCGGCGGATACGATGGTGGCGAGCTTCGTCGCTCTGGCCGATTCGCTGGCGGCGAATCCCGCGGCTGACGCCGCATCAGTCGCGGCGATCAAGCCCGATTTCGCCGACTATCAGTCCGTTGCCCGCGCGGGCAGTCTGCGCATGATCAGCGGCTCGGCGGATGCGCTGATGGGCACGATGCAGGACATGCGCACGCGGTTTGCCGTTGTGTCGAAGGCGCTCACGACACAGACGCGCGCCCAGCAGGCGATGATCGCGCAATCGTTCGCGACCGCGAACGTGCTGCAGACCACCATGCTGAAAGTGACGGCGCTGGTGCTGCTGCTGTCACTGATCGCGATCGGCGTGATCGCCATCGCCACGCTGAGAAACGTCATCGGAGCAATACAGTCGCTGTCCAACGCCGCGACCGGAATCGCCAGCGGCCGCATCGAGCAGGACATCGTCGTCAGCAGCCAGGACGAAATCGGCGCCCTTGGCACAGCGTTTCGGGGTATGGTGCAATACATCAGTGGTATCGCGCAGGCGGCGGATCGTCTGGCATCGGGCGACCTGTCGGAAACAGTGGTGGTTCGTTCCGAGCACGACGTGCTGTCGCGCAGCATCAACCGCGCCACGGAGACGCTGCGCACGATTGTCGGCGAGGCGAACGCCGTGATCGAAGCGGCAAAGCACGGTGATCTGGTCAAGCGTGGCAACGCCGCCCAGTTCAGCGGCGCCTACTGCGAGCTGATCGCCGGCACCAACGCCATGCTCGACGCCGTGGTCGAACCGATCACGGAAGCGAAACATGTGCTCAAGCGCGTTGCCGATCGTGATCT
>JANMWU010000317.1:0-9047 GCA_031380785.1 Gemmatimonadaceae bacterium | reverse complement strand
TGAAGTACGATCTGCCGATTGCGTCGCGCGATCTGTGCACGCAGCTGTTGCAGCGGGCCGGCGTGTTGTTCGTGCCGGGGAGCACGATGGAGATGGAGCATCACCTGCGCATCGGGTACGCGAACCCGCGCCGGTGCCTCGAGATGGGGCTGCCGCTCGTGTCACAATTCCTGCGCACCGCTGCCACCGCGGCCGGCGCCTGAATGCCACGCGCGGGGGCGTCCCGGGCGCGGCTGCTGGCGCGTGCAGCGCCGATGGCGGATGGGATCGCGGCCCTGCTCTTTCCGTTCGCCGAGGTAGTGGTGCACGATCTGGCGTCACAGACGGTCGTGCACATCGCGAACAATCTTTCGCGTCGTGTGCTGGGCGACGCGTCGGCGCTGGATGATCTCGCGCACGCCGATGTCGAGAGCGTGATCGGGCCGTACGAAAAACAGAATTGGGACGGTGGCCGGATGCGCTCGGTGAGTGTTGTGGTGCGCGATGACGTCAGCGCACCGATGGGCGTCGTGTGCATCAATCTGAACGTCGCCGTCTTCGAGCAGGCGCGGGCGACACTCGATCTGTTCGTGAGCGGCGCGCGGGTGGTGCCGCAGCCGGAACAGCTGTTTCGCGACGACTGGCAGGAACGCATCAACACCTTTCTTCACGCCTGGCTGACCGAGCGACAGCTGGCGCTTGCCGGCCTGTCGCGAGAGCGGAAGCGTGAACTGGTCACGGCACTCGAGCACGATGGTGCATTCCGCGGCCGCAGTGCCGCGAATTACGTCGCCAAGTTGCTGGGTATCGGCCGGGCGACGGTGTTCAAGTATCTGAAAAACGTGCGCGCGAGTTGACCGTTGCGACTATTTCGTCGGCAGCGCTTTCAGAATGTCCTGGGCGATGGCCGGGTAGTTGCGATCGAAGTGATGATCGCCAGTGCGCGACACGATGGTTGTGCGCGCGGTATCGAGCTCGGGGCAGATGGTATCGTCTTCGCTCTTCCCGTACAGACAGAAATATCGCGTACCGGTGCTGCGCTGAATCTCGGGCAGCACGGCGACGTCAGTGGCGCGCTTGTTGGTTCGGACGAGATCCGTCAGATGAAACTCAAAACTGGCCGAGCGTTCGGCGCCGAGCAGTCCGACGAGTGCGACGCGTTCGCGCAGATCGGCGGGAAGGCGATTGATGATGAATGGCATGAAGCCCGCGCCGCGCGAGTATCCCAGCAATACAATGCGGGTGCGGGACCATTGCGCGAGATAGGCGCGCAGGAGTCGTTCCGTATCGCGGGCGACATCGTCCGGAGTTCGCTTGCCGCCTGACATCCACGACCGTGCGTTGATTCCGACAACTGCGACTCCGTTCGCAGCTAGCTCTTTCGAGATCGAGCTGACCAGTGTGGCCCAGCCGCCGTCACCACTCCAGAAAACCGCCAGCGTGTTGCCGGTAGTGGCCGGAACCTCTGTGATAGGCAGGTCGATGAGGATGGTTCTCCGCACCTGCGCGCTGACCGGCGCGGCGGCAAGGCAGGCGCCGAAAACCAGAGAGGCGATGCGAGCGTACGGAAATCGGGGCATGACGCGGTTGGTGAGATATGTGCGGGAAAGCCGCATCGTGGAGAAATTGAAGCCGATCCAGCCGGAACGGGACAGCTGCTCCACCGGAGTTGCTACACCCGTCGAAGGGCGATCGTCCTGACCATGCCGGATGGCGGATCACGCGCGCCGTTCGGGAGTTGTACTTCCTGACTGACCGCACCGGCTTTTCACCTCCCTGCTGCATTCATGTCCGAAAGTTCGACCCAATTGTCCGCCGCTGACGAACAACCTCCGCTGAACGCATCAGTGGCCATCGCTGTTCATGCGCGCTGGCAGCGGTGGAAGCCGTGGGCCGGTGCGGTTGCAATCGTGATCGTGCTGGCGGCAGCACTGCTGCTGTTACGTCAGGAACTGTCGGGCACGGGCTATCGCCGCCTGATGCAGGCACTGCAGGCACTCCCGACGTCGCAGATCGTCGCCGCGCTGGTGATCACCGTCATCGCGTACCTGCTGCTCGCCGGCTACGATCTGCTCGCGCTGCGATACATCGGCGCGCGCATCAACCCGGCGCGGGTGCTGCTGTCGTCGTCGCTGTCGTACGGCATCAGTCAGACTCTCGGCTTTCCGCTGCTGACGGGGAACGCCGTGCGCATCCGTTTCTGGAGTTCGTGGGGATTGTCCACCGAGGAGATGGCGCGTGCGGCGGCGTTCGTGAGTGCGACGTTCACCGTCGGCATCATCACGGTGTGTGGTGTGGCGCTGCTGATCGAGCCTGAAGGGACGCTGCAGTTGCTGCATCTTCCGGATTCGCTGGCACGAGCGGCCGGTGGATTGCTGCTGATTCTGAGCTGCATCTACGCGTTCTGGGCAGCGCGACGCGCCGGCACACCGATTCGTGTGGCCGGCTGGGAATTTCCGGTGCCGTCGGTTGGATTGGCCGTCTCGCAGATCGCATTGGCGCTGCTGGACTGGAGCGTCGCGAGTCTGGTGCTGTTCGTGCTGCTGCCACACGGACGCGCGATCGAATTCCTGCCGTTCCTTGGGGTGTTCGTGCTGGCGCAGACGGTAGGTGTGCTGAGTCATGTGCCAGGTGGACTCGGTGTGTTCGAGACGCTGATGGTGCTGGCGCTCAAACCGCTGCTCCCCGCGCAGGAGACGCTGGTGGCGTTGCTGGCGTATCGATCGGTGTACTATCTGGTTCCATTCGCGGCATCGGTCGTGACGCTGCTGGCGCTTGAACTGGTGCGCCAGCGCGAGCATGTGCCGGTGCTGATAGGCCGCACGCAGGCCACGCTCGCGAGTGTCGCGCAATGGGCGCGCGTGTTGCAGCCGCTGCTGCCGACAGCGATCGGCACGTCGACGTTTCTCGGTGGTGTGATCCTGCTGTTTTCCGGCGCCACACCGCCGGCGCACGGACGCATGCGCACGCTGACGCAGGTGTTGCCACTGGGACTGGTTGAGTTCTCGCATTTCGTCGCCAGCATCGTGGGCGTTGGACTGCTGATTCTGGGCTGGGCGCTGCGGCGGCGACTCGATGCCGCGTGGGGGTTGACGGTCACGTTGCTGTCCATTGGTATCGTGTTGTCATTGCTCAAGGGATTCGACTACGAAGAAGCGATTGCGCTCGGCGCGGTGCTGCTGGTGATTCTGCCGGCGCGATCGGCGTTCTATCGCAAGACCGCACTCACGAGTGAGCCGCTGGCGCCGGGCTGGATTGCAGGGATCGTGGCGGTGGCCGGCGCCAGCGTGTGGGTCGGCTTGTTTGCATTCCGTCACGTGGACTACTCGACCGACATGTGGTGGGATTTCGCGGTCCGCGGAAATGCGCCGCGCTTCCTGCGCGCATCGGCCGGCGTGGTTGGTGCGGTGATGCTCTTCGGTATCACGCGACTGCTGCGCCATGCGACGTACACACCGCAGGCACCGTCGCCGGACGACATTGCCAAGGCGGCGACGATTATCGCGAAGGCGAAAGGCAGTACTCCATCGCTGGCCTTGCTGGGAGACAAAGCACTGCTCTACAACGCCGACGGTACGGCATTCGTGATGTACGGCGTTGCCGGTCGCAGCTGGATTGCGATGAGTGATCCCGTCGGCCCTCAGGAGGCAGGCACGGAAGCGGCGTGGCGATTCAAGCTCGAGGCAGACGCACACGGCGCGTGGCCGGTGTTCTATCAGGTCGGCGCGGATCGGTTGCCGCTGTACATCGATCTCGGACTCACGCTGCTCAAGCTTGGCGAAGAGGCATTCGTTTCGCTGCCGCAGTTCTCGCTGAACGGTGCCGATCGCCGCTGGATGCGCCGCAATCTGAACGAGGCGGAGAAGTCGGGAACGACATTTGAAGTGGTGCCGGCGACCGATGTACCGGCGTTGCTTCCGACGCTGCGGGCAATTTCAGACGAATGGCTCGGCACGAAAGTGGCGCGCGAAAAAGGGTTTTCTCTCGGCCGCTTCGACGAGCCCTATCTGAAGCATTTCCCGATGGCGCTGGTGCGGGCCGAGACAGAATCGGGCAACAAGATCGTGGCCTTCGCCAATCTGTGGAGCGGCGCACCCGGTGGCGAAATCTCGCCGGACCTGATGCGCCGGTCAGCCGATGCGCCGCGGAACGTGATGGACTTTCTCTTTCTGCAGTTACTGCTCTGGGGCAAGGCGCAGGGCTACTCGACCGCCAATCTCGGCATGGCGCCGCTGGCGGGACTGGCATCCCCGACTCTGGCGCGACCGGAACTGGCACCGCTTTGGTCGCGCGCCGGTGCATTTGTGTATGGCCGGGGCGAAACGTTTTACAACTTCCAGGGGCTGCGCAAGTTCAAGGAAAAGTTCTCACCGGTGTGGCATCCGCGCTATCTCGCTTCGCCGGGGGGATTTGCGCTGCCACGCGTGCTGGCGAACGTCACGACGCTGATTTCCGGCGGTGTCACAGGCATCGTATACAAATGAGCGTGGCGCGTCCGGTGATACTGACACTCTGTGCCGGCGCGATGAGCGCATGCACCACCTTCAGTACACCGCAAACGCTCAACGTCGCCGCACCTGGCGCGACCACATTTCATTCGCTCAAGGTCGGAGACGACACACGCACGTTTCTGCTGCACCTGCCGCCAGCGGCCGCTACGCGGCGCGTGCCGCTGGTGATCGTGTTTCACGGTCACACCGGGAACGCCGCGGTGGCGCACAAAAGTTCGCAGATGAATTTCGTCGCTGATTCACTCGGCATGGCGGTGGTGTACGCCGACGGCAGTGGGCGTCTGCGCGGTATCGGACTTTCGTGGAACGCGGGAAGCTGCTGTGGCTGGGCGCAGGAGCACCGTGTGGACGATCTGGCGTTCGTCGATTCGATCAGAGTGTCGCTGGCGCGCAGCGGACGAATCGACAGCACTGCGATCTTCGCGGCAGGATTTTCGGCCGGCGGCATGCTGGCACTGAAGGTGGCGTGCGAGCGGCCGGGGATCGTTCGTGGCGTGGCCGATCTTGCCGGCGCGATGCCGAACTTTCCCTGCCCCACGAAAACGCCGGTAGGTGTGCTGCTGGTACGCGGCGACAGCGACGATGACCTGCGCGAAGATCACGCCGAGCAGCGCGCGGAAGGTGGTCCGCCGTATGCAACGTCCCTCGACTCTGCCGCAGCATTCTGGGAGCGTGTTGGCCGATGTACCGGTCGCGATGTTCGTGCTGTGCAGCGACGGCCGCGGGTGCGCGTTCGCACGCGCATCTCGACGGGGTGCGCGCCCGGCGGCGCCGTGGAGATCGTGTCGATCCCCGATCATCCGCACGCCTGGCCGGGTGGGCGAAGTACGTGGTGGTTCGGTCAGCGTCCGTCAAACGCGGTAAACGGCTCGGCGCTCGTCCTCGGATTCTTTACATCTCTGCTGCCGCACACTCCATAAGCTCGCATCGCTGTCGTTTCGGCATCGCGCAGACACCAGCGATTCAGCGCCCGTGCAGATGCCTGAGAAACGCGATCGCATCGACGCTGTGCATTGCCCAGACGATTGCAACGATGACGGTCAATGCGAGCGTGCCAGTTACGAGTCTGCGACTCATCGAACCTCCGAATCAGACGTGGGAAAGGGCGTCACGCACGGTGAGGCGCGCAGCTCTGAGGGCGGGATACCAGCTCACGACGGTCGCACCGAGCAGCAGGCCCGCGACCCACAGTGCCACGCCTGTTGGCGAAAGGCGCAGCACGAGTTCCTGATTGGCGATCGACGCCAGCACGGCGCCAACGACGGTGGAGACGAGTCGTGACACGATCACGGCGACAACGGCGCTCACGATTGCGATGCCAAGCCCTTCGGCCAGCACGGTCATGATGATGTCGGCCTGGGTGCAGCCAACGGCGCGCATGACGCCGAACTCGCGCGTGCGCTCGAGCACCGATACACCCAGTGATGAGGCGAGTCCGATCATGGCGACGACCGCCATCACCAGCGCGATCACGACCAGCGCGAACACGAGTATGTAGACGTGACCGCCCTGCGCGCTCGCCATCCTCGCCTCGGTGATGGTATTGCCGACCGCGATCCCGGCGCTGTCCAACGCATCGACAACGCGTTTCGTCGTAATCTGAATTGAGGCCGCGTCAGCGAACGTGATGCGCACCGCGTTGGTGCTGTCACCACGACGTGTGGCGCGTGCGAACGTCGCAGAGGAAACCAATGCTGCGCCGGGCGTGAGCGGCTGGCGCACAAATCCGACGACACGCAGGCGCATGGGGCGATGATCCACGCGCAGGATAACCGTATCGCCGACCTGCACGTCAGCAAACACCAGCGCGCGCGCCAGGCCGTTGATCACGACGGCATCAGTATCACCGGGCATGAGCCACCGGCCGGCGGCCATGCGATGTGTGATGGCCTGCGTCTCAGCGGGCGCCTCGCGCAACACGAAGCCGCCGTGACCGCCGTCCGGATATCCGCCCGTCACCTCGAGCTCACCGGGCTGCGTCCGCGACGCACGCGCACCGGCCCACGATTCCGCACGCGATACGCCGTTCACTGCAAGGATGAGGCGCAATACGGGATCGCGCGCGGCGTTGTCACGCAGCCAGATCTCCACGCCGAAATCACGATCGCTTGCCGCATCGGATACGTTGCGTTCCCAGGCAGTCCTGAGATCGAGACTGGCGATGAACAATGCACCGGCGCCCGCAAGCAGCGACGCCGTCAATGCGAGGCGACCGCGCCGCCGGAACAGATTGCGCGTGGCGAGCGTGAGTGCCGGTGAGCGAAAGCGCAGGCGCATTATCGCCCGAGTGAACGGTCCTGGCGTCGATTCGAAAGACGTGACGTTGTGATCGTCGAGCGCTGATCGCACCGTCTTCCACGACGCGCGTCGGATCGGAATAGCTGCCGCAGTCACAGGCACCAGCACGCCGAGCCCGATCGCTGTCACATACACCCACCACGGAAGCGCGAGGCTCTCCATCCTGAGGTTGAGCAGCTCGCCGACGACGTTCACCAAGTTGTGCCCGGCCAACAATCCGAGCGGAAGTCCGATGAGCACGGCGATCACGCCGAGCACTGCAACGAGCGAGAGATAGAGCGATGCAATCTGCGTACTGCGTGCGCCGATGGCCTTCATGATCGCGATCTGCCGCACCTGTTCCGCCAGCAGTCCGTTGATCACCGCCGATGTCAGCACGGCGCCGAGCAGAAGCCCAAGCAGGCTGAATGCGAGCAGCATCGTGATCACAGCGTTCATTTGCGATTGATGCGGATGGCGGCGCGGCGGCGGCACGCGTGCATCGACGACATGCGCGTTGCGCGCCGCGAGCCATGGCGCGAGCGCACGCATGGTGGAATCGATCGCATGTTCGTCGGCGGTCTGATCGCGTACGACCAGCTTCAGCTGACGAAACGTCACCGGCTCGCCGAGTGCGACGAGCGTTCGCGCCGTCACGTAGCCGTAGACGGCCTGTTCCTGCCATGCCGGCGCAACACCGGGATCGTGAACGGTTCCGGCTATCGGTATTGTTCGCAGGCCTGCGGTTGGCAGTTCGATGTCGATGCGCCCACCGACAGTTGATTGCGTGAGTGCCAACGCGCTGCGCTCGATCTGAATTGTGCCGTCGGCGCCGGGCCACTGCCCCGACTCCGTATGCACCGTGCCAATGCGCGACGTCGCCAGATCCGGCACCACGAACAGCAGCATCGGTATGCGTTCACCGGACGGAAGACGGAGGCGCGCCGAGACGGTTGTGCCGCGATCGGCTTCGCGGATGGCCGGATGCGCCCGCACCGCCGCGAGCAACGAGTCGGTCACGACCGTGTCGAGATACAACTGCGCCGATGCCGGATTGGATGCGATGTAGCTGTGCGCAACCTCGCGGCGGAGAATCGCAAACGCCGCCAGCATGGTCACCACCGCGCTGAGGCTGATGGACAGGGCGGCGACGATCATGATCACGCGACCTTCCGCCGCGCGCACGTCGCGCCAGACTTTTTTCCAGCGCGTGCTCACGCCGGCACCGTCGGACGCGAGTTCATGTCACTGACGACGACGCCGTCAGCCAGCGCAATCGTGCGTGTGAACCACTCCTCGGTCTGCGTTTCATGCGTGACCGTCAACACCGTCTTGCCGCCGTGGGCGAGCGACGCCAGCAGTGTCATCACTTCGCGTGCTGTGACCGAATCGAGATTACCGGTCGGCTCGTCAGCCACCAGCAGTGGCGGATCGTTGGCGAGTGCCCGTGCGATCGCGGCGCGCTGCTGCTGACCGCCGGAAAGATCAGCAGGCACCTTGTCGGCCTGTTCGGCAATGCCAAGTCTGTCAAGCAGTTCCAGAGCGCGTGGGCGCCGTTGCGCGGCCGGCCAGGTGTTGCAGAAATCCATCGGCAACATGATGTTCTCCGCCACCGTCAGCGTCGGCAGCAGCTGGAAGAACTGAAACACGATGCCGACGTTCCGCCCACGCCACCGTGCGAGCTGCTCCTGTGACATCTGGTCGATGCGCTGACCACCGATCACGATCTCGCCTGACGACGGCGTGTCGATGCCGGTGAGCAGATTGATCAGCGTCGTTTTGCCGCTGCCGGAGCGTCCGACGACGGCGACTGATTCGGACTGGCCGATGTCGAGCGACAAATTGCTGAGTGCAGTGAATCGTCGACCGGCAGGTCCGTACTGTTTGGAAACACCGCGCAACCGGATGAACGGTGTTTCCGTGTGGTGATCGTGCAACTGGTAGCTCCTTGAGGAGTGTGACACGCTCCAGCATACTGTGCTGTGTGACACTCCGGCGGCACATCCAGCGTGATTCTGTTCGTTTCCGAATAGCGACGTCTCTTTTGTTCAGGATCGCGTGATGGCGCCAACCCGGAAGAAGCCCGATCGACGCGTGCAGCGCACGCGACTGTTGCTGCTCGATGCGTTGCGCACGCTGCTGATGGAGCGCGGGTATGAGCGACTGACGATCCAGAATATTCTCGAACGCGCCGACGTCGGACGGGCGACGTTCTACACGCACTTCGGCAGCAAGGATGAACTGCTCGCTGCGAGCATCGATGGACTGCGTGGCTGGCTG
>JANMWU010000311.1:0-1922 GCA_031380785.1 Gemmatimonadaceae bacterium | reverse complement strand
GGCGATGCGCTCACGCGTCACGATCTTTCCGCCGAGGCGATTCGTCTGGGACGATTGCTGCAGGAATTACTGCCGGAGCCGGAAGTTGATGGATTGCTGGCGCTGATGCTCCTGCACGAGTCGCGTCGGACCGCGCGCGCTTCGGCTGACGGAGAGCTGATTCTGCTCGACGCACAGGATCGTACGCGCTGGGACGGTGCGATGATCGCCGAGGGATCGGCGTTGGTGCAACGCGCGCTCAGGTCTCGACGTTTCGGGCCGTACACGCTGCAGGCGGCAATCGCGGCGGTGCACGCCGAAGCGAAGAGTGCCGCAGCGACAGACTGGCGACAGATCGTCGGCCTGTATGACGTGTTGCTGCGGGCCGACGATTCGCCGGTCATCGCGCTCAACCGCGCGGCCGCACTCTCCATGCGTGATGGCCCGGCCGCGGCCCTGGCCGTGATCGATGCACTGCTCAGTGCCGGTGAGCTGCGCGACTATCATCTCGCGCATTCCGCGCGCGCCGATCTCTGTCGCCGCCTCGGTCAGACTGACGACGCACGCGAGGCGTATCAGCACGCGCTGACATTGGCGAGGCAGGAACCAGAGCGCCGATTTCTTCAGCGGCGTCTGGATGAGCTGCAGTAAGGAGTGAGTGGAGTGCTGAATCGACGCTGGCGACGCGCGATTAAGTAGATTCGGTACATGCCAGCCACACACATTGCACTCCTGCGCGGAATCAACGTCGGCAAGGCGAAGCGCATCGCGATGGCCGATCTGAAGGCCGTCGTGGAATCACTCGACTGTACCGGTGTGAAGACGTTGCTCAACAGCGGCAACGTGGTGTTTACCACACGGCGCGCGATCACGGGAGAAAAGCTTCGTGCCGCAATCCTGGCTGCAACCGGCGTCGACTCGAAGACGACGGTGCTCACGTCGGCGGAGTTCAGAAGCGTGATGCGCGAGAACACGTTGCTCGATGTGGCGCACGATCACACACGACTGGTGGCGTACATTCCGGCCGGGCCAAGCGTGCTGCCGAAGCTTGCTGCGCTGCTCGAGGTGCAGTGGGCGCCCGAGCTCATCGCCATCGGCACCCGCGCCGCCTACATCTGGAGCCCCGACGGACTGCTCGCCGGACAGCTGTTTGAACATATCAACCGGATCATTCGCGACGATGTCACGGCGCGAAACTGGGCGACTATGCTCAAGATCGAGGCGGCGCTGGCGAACGGTTAGTTGCCTGCGGAGCGACGGCCCTGACATGATCGGGCACCCACGACTCCCGCTCGCCCACTCCAACGCCGGCCCCTAGGTTTGTGTACGCATCGGAACCGCTCTGGACCCTCCCGACGGCGTCATACCCCCCGCCGGAGATCTCAATGCCCGCAACCCGCGCGCTGATTCGAGCGCTGCCGTTTCTCTTTGCTGCGCTGCCGCTTGGCGCGCAGGCGACCGCGCAACCCGATGTGCAGTCCAGGGCGTCGCCGATCATCACCGTCGCCGGCAAGCGATTCCGCGACCTGAACCGCAACGGGACACTCGAACCTTACGAAGACTGGCGAGTGTCGTCGGCGGCGCGCGCGGCGGACCTCGTCTCGCGCATGACGCTCGAAGAGAAAGCCGGTGCGGCAGTGCATGGCACAGCGGCGATGGCCGGCGGCATGATGGCGTCGGGACCGGAGTACGACACCACTGGTGTCATCGCACAGGTGCTCACACGTCACGTCAACAGTGTGATCACGCGCATGTCGACCGCACCGGCGCAGTTCGCCGCGCAGAACAACGTGTTGCAGAGTATCGCTGAACGCGGCCGGCTTGGCATTCCAATCACCATCAGCACCGATCCGCGCAATCATTTCCAGGTATTCGCCGGCGCCAGCGTTGCATCCTCTGGATTCAGTCAGTGGCCCGAGACGCTCGGACTCGGTGCGCTTGAT
>JANMWU010000299.1:0-7034 GCA_031380785.1 Gemmatimonadaceae bacterium | reverse complement strand
GCATACGTCCGCGGTGCTGACCTTTGACGCCGGCTATCCGCCGATGGCGCCAAAGGCGGGCAACACGGCGTTGCTGGAGGAGTTCAGTCGTGCGAGCCGTAATCTGGGGTACGGCTCGGTCGGCATGGACAACCCTGCCCGCGCCGGCGCCGCGGACGTGTCGTTCGTGGCGTCCACGGTACCGCAGGTGATCGACGGCCTTGGTCCGGGCGGCACCGGTGGTCACACCGTCAACGAGAGGCTGCAGACGCGCACTGTTGCAATCCAGATCGCCCGCACCGCCGTGCTCCTCAACCGCATCACCCGCGCTTCTGCGGTTCCCTGATGCGCGGAACTGCTTGACGCCAAGACGCCAAGGTGCCAAGCGTTACGTCCAAAGTGCGAATGAGCGCGTGGGGCCGCACTCTGCTTTGCAGTTCCCACGAACTCCTGGTGTTCTATCTACGCTGACTTTGTTCGTGCGCTTTGGATTGCTTGGCGTGCTGGCAGCTTGGCGTCAATGCTGTTCAATCGGATATCGATCGACGTCTGGCCGTCGCGGGCGTACGCCATTCAGCCCGAACGGAGAAGTACTACTTGATCCGATACTTCTTCGGCGGCTCGGCATCGAGCAGCCAGCGGACGAAATAGTCCCACCGACTCCGCACGACAGGCGTGGATGTCATCGAAGCCTGAGTCGCACGGACGCAAGATCAGCAATTCATGCGCTGCCGCGGACTTCGCGGAATACCGCGGCGACATCGATCATCAGCTCATTGCTCTCCGCGCGCGGCTGCCACGACAACATATCGCTCACACTGACCGGCATCGCATCACTCAGCGTGCAGACATCGATCGATTGCGTGCTCGAGTCGACGATCCAGTACTCGGCTACGCCGTTCGGCAAATAGAGCTCTCGCTTCACGACGCGATCGCGTCGCCGCGTTGACGGAGAGAGGATTTCGACGGCGAGCAGCAGCCTGGGCATTGCGACCCAGCGTGTCGACTCATCTGCTTCGACCATGCGTGGAAGAACGAACAGGTCTGGCTCCACCTGCGTGTCAAGCGACGACCGAACAGCCGTCGGCGCGACGAAGACTTCGAGGCCCAGCGAGATCGCGTACGGCCGAAGTCTATCAAGCAGTACCAGCAGCATGCGCTGGTGGAAAATCGACGGCGCCGGAGTCACGAACAACTTGCCGTGAATGAGTTCGTAGCGATTGCCGTCGTCGGGCATCGCGTCGATCTCGTCCGCTGTGGTGGGGACTCTGGGCAGTGGCATCGCCATACGGTACGCTCGGCGGAAGGACAGGTGCAGGCAATCATGCGCCGACGATGCGTCGGCTCGCCGAAAAGTACTGCCCCCGGTCTGCGCGAGCGTCATCAAATCAGCGCAGTGATGACAGCGTGTCGGCACCGCGATCTGTGTGCATGGCGGCACGCGATGGATCAGTTGAAAGCGTAACTCTTCGCAGATACGCGATCACATCCGCACGATCCTGCGCATCTCCGATACGCACTGGCATCGCGGCACCGGGGATGAAATCGCGAGGGCCCGCGAGCCATACATCGAGCGTCGAGTCGCTCCACGCAAAATTCTTCCCAGCCACTGCGTCGCTGTAGCGAAATCCGGTTGCCGAGCCAGCTCGTCGACCGTAAACGTCGCCGAGTCGTGGGCCGGTGCGGTGCTCCACCAGCGAGTGGCATCCGGTACAACGACGATTGAACCAGCGTTCGCCGCTGGCTGCGCTGCCCGGTGGCAGCGTCGGTACGAGGCGTAACGCCGGCACTCGCCCCGCCGCAATTGTCATCAGCACACACGTCAATCCGACGGCGTGGGAGAGGCGGCTCATGATTCGCTCCTCATGAGTAGCAACGCCGCCAGAAAGAGCGCGCTCGCAATCGCTGACGCCGCGGCTCTTACGTGATTCGCCGTGGTCCAGTCGCGCAGATACGCGGACCAGAGTGCGCCACCGGCGGGCGAGCCGGGCGTTGCTGCTGCGAGCGCATCGTTCAGCGGGACGTTTAACCACATCGTGACACCAAATGCGCCCGCAACGGACACAACGCCGGCAACACACGCGATCCACGACGCCGGACCAGGTACGCGTGCCGCCGGCGCGAACACGAGCATCGCCGACACAAGCGTTGTCAGAAAGAAGAGTCTGAGGAACAGCGAGCGTATCACGGTGATGTTGATCGACTGCATGACCGAGACACCGCTCTCCGGCGAAACGCGCGCGAGTGCCGGCATGATGAAGCTGCTGAAGGCCAGGAACACACCCGACACCAGCGCGTTCCCAATGGTCGCCGTGAGCAGGCCGGCGACGAGGATCCGATGCGGGCTCATGAGGGTTCACTCCCGCCTGTGCCGTCCGCGCGTGCCGCGATGAGTTCGGCAGGGCAGGCCATCACCAGGAAGGCTGGAACGAGTTGCGATACGACTGGACCGATTGCCATCGAGCTCTCCGCCGAGTAATGTGAGGAAGTATCACGTTTCAGAAGTGATACACCTTCACATTCTGTCGGTCAAGGGCATGCCGAAAACAGCCAAGCTCGGCCTCACGCCACGGCGGTCGATTGGGACCGTCATCGAAACTCGGCGCAAACCAACGCAGGAGCGCAGCCGAGTTCGGCTTGCGCGCATTCTCGCGTCTGCCGAGTTGCTGATCGCGGAGCATGGGAGTGACCGGCTGAGAATGACGGATGTTGCGGACGCCGCCGACATTTCGATCGGTTCGCTCTACCAGTATTTCCCGGACAAGAGCGCGCTCATTCACGCCCTTGCTGCGCAGTACAACGCGGGCAGCCGGCAGTGCATCGCCGAAGCGCTGCGGGATGTGCACGACGTGCCAGCGCTCGTCGCCGCGTTCGCGTCGCTGATGGATCGATTCTACGCACTCGTTCGAACTGGCCCGGTGATGCGCGATATCTGGGCGGGCATGCAGGCTGACCGTACACTTGCGGCGTTGCAGCTCGAGGAAAGTCGCGTCATGGGTGCTCTCCTGGCCGCGACAGTCGCGCGCGTGCGCCCGCAGGCTGATCCCACGCAATTGGGACTGACCTGCTTCCTGCTCTGGGAGCTCGGTGAATCGACGGTTCGACTCGCGATTGCGTCCGACGTCGCAACCGGCGCGCAGCTCGTAGCGGCATACACACGGATGGCAGTGACCGAAATGGTTCGCGCGTAGAGCGGCGCCCCTGCTGTGCAGTTTTGCGACAGAGCAGATCAAGTAGTGTGCGGACTACTTGATCTGATACTCCTTCGGCGGCTCCGCATCGAGCAGCCAGCGGACGAAATAGTCCCACCGACGCCGCATCATGTACGTCGTTGCACTGCCATAACTGTGCGCCGCATTCGGGATCAACAGCAGGTCGAAATCCTTGTTGGCCCGGATCAGCGCGTCAGCGACGAGCAGCGTGTTGTCCGGCGGCACGTTGTTGTCCATCGTGCCGTGCGCGAGCAGCAGGTGACCGCGCAGGTTCTTCGCCAGTGACTGGTTGGCTTCGATCGCGTAGCTGTCGGCGCCGCCATTCGGACCGCGCGCCAGCAGGCCCTGATAGCGCTCGCCCCAGTCGTCTTCATAATTGCGTTGATCGTGATTGCCTGATTCAGCGATACCGACCTTGAAGAAATCCGGATAGCGGAACATCGCGTCAGCCGAGATGAAGCCGCCACCCGAGTGTCCCCACATCGCGGCGCGATCGATGTCGATCCAGGTGAAGCGCTTCGCCAGATTCTGCATGCCCGCGACCTGATCGGGCAGCGTGTTGTCGCGGCCCATCGATCCGTAATACGCATCGTGAAAACTCTTCGAGCGACCCGGCCCGCTGCCGCGACCGTCGATGCTCACCACCACGAACCCGAGCTCGGCCAGCGCCTGTTTGTCGCCATGCGCAGCGGAGAACGCACGTGAGCCAACGCTGCCCACCTGCGGTCCCGGGTACGCCTGATTGATGATCGGATACTTCTTTGTCGAGTCGAAATTTGTTGGGCGATACAGCTGGCCGTAGATGTCGGTGGTGCCGTCAGCCGCCTTCACGCTGAAAAGGATTGGCGGCTTCCAGCCCGTCGCCAGCAATTTCGACACGTCGGCCGTTTCGAGCGTCATCACAAGGCGACCGGCATCGTCGCGCAACACTGACTGCGGCGCCTGATCTGCCCGCGACCAGGTGTCTGCCACCCAGCGCCCATCAGGCGAAATCTGCACGCGATGATCGCCATCGTCCGGCGTCAGCGACACATTGTTCCGCCCATCGAGCCCGACGCGATAGAAGTGCTCGAGATACGGATCCTGTCCCTTCTCACGCCCCTGCGCGCCATACCAGACAGTCCGCGACTTCTCGTCGATGCGAACGATCGAACTCACCGGTCCTTCGCCGCTCGTGATCTTGTTCTTCAGCTGACCGGTGGTGAGATCGTAGAGATACAGCTGGCTCCAGTCGTCGCGCTGAGAATTCCACACGATCTCGTTCGTGGTCCACAGCACGCGCCATCCGGTGATGGACTCGAAATGCGTTGGCACCGTCTCCTCGAACACGGTGCGTACATCTCCGGTGCGTGTGTCGGCAAGCCGGATAATCGTCTGCTTGTGATCGCGCGACGTTGAAGCGAGTGCCAGCTTCGACCCGTCGGGACTGAAGACGTAGTCGCTCATCGCGATGTCGTCGCCGAGTGTGGCCCGATGGAAGTCTGGCGCCATTTTAAGGCGGACGACGGCGTGTGCATCGACGTCGATCACAACCCGTTGCACCATCGATACGACGCTGTCGCCGGGCAACGGATACTTCCACGCGCGCAGTGCCGGATGTCCGACTTTCGTCTGCACGAGGAACATGTCGCCCACGTTGCGGTCATCCTGCTGCTGCGTGGCGATCATCTTCGAGTCGGGCGACCACAGCAGAATCGCGCGATCGCTGTTCACCCAGCCGGCGTTGTCGTTGGCGTAGCCGAAGTTCTTTGTGCCGTCCGTCGTGAGCGGCGTTTCGGTGCCGCTGGCGATATCGCGCACCCAGAGATTCCAGTCCTTCACGTATGCCGCGCGCTTGCCGTCCGGCGAGGTCACACTGAGTGAGCCTCGACCCGCCGGAGATGCTGCCTGACCGGCCGCGCTGCAGCTGGTGCCAGCCATATCGCAGGTGAAGCGGCGCGTGCCCACGTTCATCGAGACGCTGCGTTTGTCAGCGGAAACCTCTACTGCCTGGAAGGGCAGCGCCGTGGCGCTGTACGATCCGCCCGCGGCTTGCGAGAGCGCGGCCGCAAGCCTGGCGTGATCGAACAGCGTTGTCCGCGACTTCGATTTCGGATCCACCAACACGAACTCGGCGCCCGTGGGCCTCACGCTTCGGTAGTAAACCTTTCCATCAGCCAGCCAGCCGGCGACGGGCACAGTACCGCCGACCACCAGCGGATTCGTGGCGCTGCCGAGCAGTCTGACGGCGCGGTCGTAGTCCTCAGCGGTGAGCTGACGGCGGGGCTGGGCGGATGCCGTCGGGGCGACCGCGAGTACGAGGGAGAGGGCCAGCAGCGCTGGGCGCAGCACAGGTCCGGAGTAGCGACGCATTCGGGATTGTCCGTAGTAAGGCCAGCGAGTGGCGGGAGTCCGCCGTTACAGAGAGTAGAAAAATGGCCGGTCGTACGAGCCTGCGGCAACGCTACACCAGGTCGTATCGTTCTCGCACGCGGGCGATTCCGCGCGCCGTTGCACTCCCCTCGAAGCATCCCGGCCGGTGTTGACACCTCTGCACGTTCTGTCGCTGCTCGCACTCGTTACCACGCCGCCGGGCGAACCGCATTCCGGCACGGTGTACAACGGCCGCAGCGGTGCGCTGGCCATCACCACGCCGCGCGATGACGCCACCACCGTAGTGGACGGCGTGCTCGATGAGCCGATCTGGCGGAAGGCCGCGCTGCTGACCGGATTTTCGCAGTTCTATCCGACCGATGGCGTCGCGGCGCGCGACAGTACCGAAGTGTTCGTGTTCTACACCGCTACCGCGCTGCACGTCGGAGTTCGCGCATATGCGCCAGTCGGCACGGTGCGCTATACGCTGGCTGATCGCGACAAGATCACGCAGGACGACAACATTCAGCTGTTCCTCGGCACCTACGACGACAGTCGGCAGGCGCTGGTGTTCGGCGTGAATCCGATCGGCATTCAGAGTGACGGTGTGCTGATCGAAACCGGCAGTTCGACGAGCACCGGTTTTGCTGCCAGCACGCCGAAAGCGCGTGAGGCCACCGATCTTGCACCGGATTACGTCTGGAAATCCAAGGGCCACCCGACCGACTACGGCTACGAAGTCGAGATCGAGATTCCGTTCAAGAGCCTTCGCTATCGCGCCGGTGGCGAGCAGAAATGGCAGCTGAATGTGGTGCGGACGGTGCAGGCGACGGGCTTTGAGGAAACGTGGGCACCAACGCTGCGCGCGAGTTCGAGCTTCCTGGCGCAGTCAGGACATCTGGTTGGTTTGCATGATCTGTCGCGTGGTCTGACGGTGGATCTGATTCCGACGATCACGTCCACATCGGTCGGCGCGACTGACGGCACCAAGTGGGCATACAACACCGGGCATCCTGAAGTCGGCGGCAGCGCACGCTGGGGCATCACCAGCAACCTGACGCTGGCCGGCACCGCGAACCCCGACTTTTCGCAGGTGGAAGCTGACGCTACGCAGTTCACCTACGATCCGCGGGTGCAGAACTTTTTCGCCGAGCGCCGGCCGTTCTTCCTTGAGAGCCAGGAACAGTTCTCGACGCCAAGTCGCCTGATCTACACGCGGCGCATCACGCAGCCGGTGGCGGCGACGAAGCTCACCGGAAAAATGAACGGCTTCGACGTCGGATTTCTGTCGGCGGTGGACAATCAGAATGCGAGCTCCGACGGCAAGCATTCGCCAATCTTCAACGTGCTGCGTTTGCAGCATGACATCGGCTCGACGAGTCGCATCGGCCTGGTGTACACCGATAAGATTGATGGCGCTGAATGGAATCGCGTCGCCGGTGTCGATGGGCGACTGGTGCGCGGCATCTTCAGCTTCCTTGGGCAGGGTGC
>JANMWU010000264.1:0-3490 GCA_031380785.1 Gemmatimonadaceae bacterium | reverse complement strand
CGGCGCGCCGCGTGCGGCAATGGCATCCGCGATCGACGTTGTACTGACTGTCGACAGCACCTGCAGATGGTTCTTCGCCTTCGCCGCCCGCGCGACGGCCAGCTCGCCGTCCGGATGAAATGCGCGCTGATATCCGACTGGGTTGATGACGATCGGCGTCGGAAACGTGGCGCCGAGCAGCGTCACAGACGCATCAACGTGACTCGAG
Organism: Gemmatimonadaceae bacterium; assembly: GCA_031380785.1. Taxonomy (GTDB): domain Bacteria; phylum Gemmatimonadota; class Gemmatimonadetes; order Gemmatimonadales; family Gemmatimonadaceae; genus JACMLX01. Next base: position 3,282 of record JANMWU010000264.1, on the reverse strand, counting down.
TCGATCAGGCGCCGCGGGCGCAGCGCCCATTTCGCGAAGCCATCGCGATTCGCCTGAAGCGTCGCGTCGTCATCGACACCGCCGGCGAGGTACCCCCAGTGTGCGATGGGAATGCGAGTCTGCGCCACCGGTTCGAAGTCGAAGACATCCAACGCTTCGGCGGCAGACTTGATCGGAGTGAGCTCCGCAGTCTGCTCGAGCAATCGCGTGGCCAGATCCATCGGTGCATTGCCTGTGCCGGCCTGGCCTGCGATGCGCGCGAGCAGTGCGCGCGTGTCGCCGAAGAGCAGGGGACTCGCGGCCAGGAACGCGAGAAAACGTCGTCGGGCGGTCGGGTCGGTGTCGCTCATCTGGGTCGCGGGAGTGAGACGCCTGTGGCTATGCCAGTGCGGCGAAAGATGTAACGTGTGGAGGGAGTGCGCACCATACTGCCGGGTGCACGGATCGTCGCCTTCATCACGCACGCGCCGGTGATCGACCAGATCCTGACACGTCTCCGCCCCCGCTGCGCGGCGAAGGAACGAAGGGTTCTGACGTACGGCTACTTGACGCCGCTGTCGCGCGTGTCTCGATTCAGGCGTCTGCCCTGACCAACTCACGACTTCGGCCCAACTTCCACATGTCCCTTTCGCCAGATGTGACTGCGGCGCTCGCCGACGTCTCGCTCGACGCCCCGTGGCCCCTGATCGAGCGATTCACCACGCTGCGTCGTGAGCATCCGACCGACGTAGCGACGGCCGCTGACGAAATCGTCGCGCGGTTACAAGCGCTCGGTGTTCCGGTGGAAGTTCACCGCCCTACGTTGTTCCTCAGCCTGCCGGGGAAGGCGTCCGTGACGGTCAAGGGTGCGACGCTGCGGGCCAAGCCGATGGCGATGAGTGTGGCCTATCCCGACGGACTCACGGCGCCACTCGTGTACGTGCCCGCTCGCTATGCACAAAACGCCGATGAAATGTTTACGAAGGGATTCGTCAGCGACGCGAACATCGATGTGACCGGAAAGATCGTCGTCAGCGAAGGGTTTGGCATGCCGGGGAAGGTGGCGTACTTCGAACAGCGCGGCGCGCTGGGCATGATCGCGGTGAATCCTGGCGCCAACCCGCACTGGGGAATCTGCACCACCGTGTGGGGCACTCCCGACCTGCGCGACCTGCCGAGAAAACCGAAAATCGCCGTCGTCGCCGTCAATAATCCCGACGGTCGGATTCTGATTGAGCATGCCGGTACCGGCGGCTCGATCACACTGCGCGCCGAGGTGACTGAAGGCTGGTTTGAGTCACCGATCCCGGTCGTCACCATTCCCGGCACCGACGAACCGGAAGCGTTCGTGCTGCTGCACGGGCACTACGACTCGTGGGACTTTGGCATTGGCGACAACGCGGTCGGTGACGCGACCATGCTTGAAGTGGCGCGGGTGCTGTGGAAGAATCGCGATCGCCTGAAGCGGTCAGTGCGCATCGCGTGGTGGCCTGGCCACTCCACCGGCCGGTATGCCGGCAGCACCTGGTTCGCCGATCACTTCGCGATTGATCTGTACGAGAATTGCATCGCACAGGTGAACTGCGACTCGCCAGGTTGCCGATGGGCCACCGAGTACATCGACGTTTCGCTGATGGACGAAACGGAGGAGTACTGCGCCGGTGTGATCAAGTCCATCGCTGGCAAGGAGCTCAAAGGGGAGCGACCGCATCAGGCCGGCGATTACTCGTTCAACAACATCGGTATCTCGTCGTTCTTCATGTTGCTCTCCACCATGTCGCATGAGCACCGCGAGCGCCTCGGGTATTACGCGGTGGGCGGGTGTGGAGCGAATATCGCGTGGCACACCGAAGAGGATCTCATACACATCGCTGATCGCGACATTCTCCTGACTGACATCCGGATCTACCTCGCGTCAGTGATGGGTGTGGCCAACGCAACGGTTGCGCCGTTCGATTTTCGCAGGACAGTGCGCACCCTGCGTGAGACGCTCGAAGGCTATGCGCTGCCGGTGCTTGGGCTGGTGGACTTCGCACCGGCTCGCGCCGCGCTCGACGAGCTCGATGTTGCACTCGAACTATTTCGTGTGCATGCATCCAACGTGGCAGCACTTCCGGTGAGCGATCCGGCGACCCGGCACACCAATCGCGCGCTCCGACGCCTCGCGCGTCTGCTCGTCCGCGTCAACTACACTCGCGGGCCTGACTTCTTTCACGATCCTGCCGAGACCACACCGGCGCTGCCTGACTTGTCACCCGCGCTGCAAGCGCCAACGATGTCGTGGTGGGATCGCGGTTTTCTGGCGACGCACCTGGTGCGCGGCCAGAACCGACTCGTCGCTGCGCTCCGCGATGGTCGGCGAACGCTCGAACGTGCCATGGAGGCCAGTCGTTGAAGTGGTGCGTCCGATGGGTGTGGCTGTCGCTCAGTGTCGTGTCGGCCTGCACCCGCGACCCGGCGCGCACTGACGACACGTTGCGCCTGCCGCTGATCAACGACCCGATCTTCAATCCGGTGCTTGCCCCGGACATCGGATCGGTGATGGTGAACAAGGTGCTCTTTCCGGGACTTGTGCGGCCCGATGAGGGACTGCGACCCGCGCCCGATCTCGCGGTGTCGTGGCAAGCCGCGCCGGATGGACTGTCCTGGACGTTCGTACTGCGGCCGGGCGTCACCTGGCACGACGGAGCGCCATTCAGAGCGCGGGACGTCAAGTTCACGTTCGATCAGATTCTCGATCTCGCGTCCGGCTCGCGGCTCCGATCAGACTTCGCTGCGGTGGACGGCGTGGATATCGTTGACTCGCTTACCGTGCGCTTTCGGCTCAAGGCTCCCTTCGCGCCGCTCCTGCCGCTGCTCGGTTACAACGCCGGCATACTGCCGGAGCACCTGCTGAAGGGGAAAAGACTTACCGACGCCATCGCCTTCAACCGGTCCACGCCCGTGGGAACGGGGCCGTTCCGCATCGAGCGCGTTGTGCCGGGCGCGAGTGTCACGTTGGTGCGGAATTCCAGCTACTACGGAACGCGTCCGGGCGTAGAGCGCATCGTGTTCAAGGTCGTGCCTGACGTCAACGCGCAGGTGGCACAACTGCGCGCCGGCGAATTGGATCTGATCACCATTGAGCCGGCCAACCTCGGGAGTGTGGAGGGCGTCGCCGGTGTCCGCGTTCTGCAGGTACCGGTGGTGCAGCATTGGTACGTGGGCCTGAATGCATCCACACCACTGTTCGCCAGCCCGCTCGTCAGGCGAGCGCTCGGTTACGCGATCAATCGCAAGGCGATCGTTGCCGGCGTCCTCAAA
>JANMWU010000239.1:0-16246 GCA_031380785.1 Gemmatimonadaceae bacterium | reverse complement strand
GCGGATCAAGATCTCTGTCCCCTTGATCCGATCAAGATCTCTGTCCCCTTGATCCGATCAAGATCTCTGTCCCCTTGATCCGATCACGATCGCTGACCCCTTGATTCGGAAACACCGCCTGAAACCGCCTCGCGCATCTGCCGCCGCATCGCTTTCAGACTCGGAAACGACCAGCGCACCCTCGCAAAATCAGGTGTGATCCGTTGCTCGACTTCGAGCAATGCTCCACCGAGGAGCGCTGCCGTCAACGCCGCCGGCTTCACCAGCGCCCGCCGGCCATCTGTCTCGTGGCTGGCACCCGGATCGCGCTGTGCCGTGAAGACGATGTCGGCGCGCTCCGGCGTGCCTGAATCTCTGATGCGTACCAGGCCTGCAGGAGCCGCGTACGCCTTGAGCGCGGTAAGCGTGACCAGCGTCGCGTGCAGCAGCGACGATTCCGGCGCCAATACCGGAGGCGTCTCGGATGACCCCTCCAGATATGCAGGGATATCGCCGAGACTCGCGTGCGAGCGGTGCAGATGCATTGCTGCGGCGATCACGTCGCGCGCCAGAAGCGGCATCGGTTCGCGGTCAGCCGCGAACGGCAGGCTCCGAAGCTGGCGCAATTCCTCGGTCAGTCGCTCCGACTCACGTGCGAGCGCTTGCGACAGCTGCTGCCCGACCGGCCGCTTGGGATCGAGTGACTCGATCGTCGCGCTCAGGCCAAGCGCGCGGTTGTTGAGCCCATGCCCGAGGCCACGGACGATGGCGTCGATGGTCTCGAACCACAGCAGGACGTCAGGCCAGGTGGGTTCGCGTGACGGCAGCACCGCTGCACTCACCGGTGTCCGTCCGACCCCAGAGTCCAGCCGAGGCTGAATCCGGCCGATACTCGCAGTCGGAAGGCGACCACTGGTCGTCCGCTGACTCTTTGCCCGGACTTATCTGCTGTGTTTCTGATCATCGGTCTCGTGGTCGTGCTTGGATCCGTCATCGGCGGGTACACGATGCACCATGGCAAGCTTGGTGTGCTGTGGCAACCCAGCGAGTTCATCATCATCATCGGCGCCGGAATCGGGTCGATGATCATCAGCAATCCGCCGGCGATTCTCAAGCATATCATCGCGGGCGTGATCGGGCTGCTGAAGCCGAACCCGTTCAACAAAAAGGCGTACGGCGAACTGCTGCAGGTGCTCTTCCAGATCTTCAACAAGGCGCGCAAGGACGGCCTGGTCGGGCTCGAGTCGCACATCGAAGATCCGTCGAAGAGCGACATCTTCGCCAAGTATCCCGGCTTCATGCATCACCATCACGCAGTCGCGCTGCTGGCCGACACGCTCAAGGTGTTGCTCACCGGTACCATCGAGGATCACAATCTGGCCGAAATCCTCGAGATGGATCTCGATCAGCATCATCATGAGTCAGGACTCGTGCCTGGCGCCATCGCCAGTGTCGGCGATGCGATGCCGGCGTTCGGCATCGTCGCCGCAGTGCTCGGCGTCATCATCACGATGGGTGCCATCGGCGGATCGCCGGCGGAAATCGGCGAGAAAGTGGCCGCCGCACTCGTCGGAACGTTCATCGGCATTCTGCTCGCCTACGGGTTCTTCAGTCCGATCGCCAAGTCGATTGAGATGCGCAACTCGAGCGAGCACGCGTATCTGATGTGCATCAAGACGGCGATGCTCAGCTTTGCGCGCGGTGACGCACCGATGACTGCAGTCGAATTCGCACGGCGGAACATCGAGCCAGGCGATCGCCCGACCTTCGCCGAACTGGAAGAACTCGCGAAAGCGGCCAAGGCTGCGTAATGGCACCCAAGGACGGCAAGAAAATCATCATCATCAAGAAAAAACGTGGTGGCCACGGCGGTCACCACGGCGGCGCCTGGAAGGTTGCGTACGCCGACTTCGTGACAGCGATGATGGCCTTCTTCATGGTGCTCTGGATCGTTGGTCTCGACGATCAGACCAAGAAGGCGGTGCAGGGGTATTTCCTCGACCCCGTCGGCACCAAGAACGCATACAGCGGCGGCGCATCGCCGATCTCGTCAGGCTCGTCGCCGGCGAAGGTGTCCAAGAACGCGCTCAAGCTCATTGTGCGCAAAGTCGAGGAGCAGCAGTTCCGGGATTTTCAGAAGCGTATCGAAGCCCGCATCGACAGCAATCCCGCGTTGCAGGGCCTGAAGAATTCAATCGAAGTCATCATCACCAAGGACGGACTTCGTATCGAGCTGGTCGAAAAAGGCAGTGGCGACGATTTCTTCCCGACCGGCTCAGCGGTGCTGCGTCCAAAGGCGGTGACGGCGATTGCGCTGATTGCCGAAGAGCTGGAGCTGCTGTCGAATCCAATCATCATGGAAGGTCACACCGACGGCGCGCCGTTCGGGGTCGGCGGTACGTACGGCAACTGGGAGCTGAGCGCAGACCGTGCCAACGCCGCGCGTCGCGTGGTGGCCGCCGCCGGAATTCCCAACGATCGCCTGGTCCAGGTGCGCGGGCTCGCCGATCGCGATCTGCGCAATCCGAACGATCCGTTCGATCCCACCAACCGACGCATCTCGATCTTTCTCCCGTTCCGCGCCTTCGACGACGAGAACGCGCCCGATACCACCGCAGTCGGCACCGCACCGCCTTCCAAGGCGTAGTCCCTTCAGCCCGTCGTCTTGACCTGCTCGATCGCCCACCCAAGCGCGGCCGGGTAGTGCGCCGCGATCTGCACCAGCGCACGATCGTCGTGACCCGTCACCTGCTCCACGCGGTCCCAGTCACCCACTTCGTACGCTTCGAGCCCGGCCAGCATCGCACCATGCGGACCGGCGCGATCCAGCAGCGCCTGCGACACCGATTCTGACAGCTGCAACGTCGCGATCACTTCGTGCATCGGTGCCTGCAACAGCACGTGCAGCATCGAGAACATTCCCACCAGAAAACGCTGATCGCGGTCGGCAGAATCGCTCGTCAGCTCCAGCAATCGTGCCCGCGTGAGACTCAGCTTGAACAACTCACGCTGACGTGCGCCGCCGCCGGAGAAACTCGCCATCACCAGCAGCGTCAGCCAGCGTTCCAGCTGCGTGCGTCCCAGCAGACGCAGTGCGTGCGGAATCGATTCGATGCCGGTGAATCCCATCGCGGCGCTGTTCACAATCCGCAGCAGCTTGAACGTCAGCGCCGGATCACGCTTGATCGACTGCTCCACCTGATGCGTCGGTGTCTGTTCGTTTCGCACCAGATTCAGCAGCTGGAGCGCACTCGCTTCCGCCGCCGACAGATCGCGCTTCACCACCGTTTCCGGTTGACAATAGAAGTAGCCCTGAAACAGAGTGAAACCAATCGCCGCACATTCCGCACGAACCGTATCGGTTTCCACACGCTCGGCCAGCAACTTCACGCCGAACGTCTTCAGCTTGGCCACAAGCGGCTTCAGCTGCTCCTGCGTTTTCCCTTCCACATCCACTTTCACCATGTGTGCCAACGCCAGCAGCGGCACCCACTTCTCGTCCCACACGAAGTCGTCCAGCGCGATCTGATAGCCGCGCTTGTTCGCGTCAGCGACGGCGGCGATCACATCCGCGTCAGGTTCGACGTGCTCGAGAATCTCCAGTACCACCGATTTCGGATCCAGAAGCTCCCATGCGCGCTCGACGATCAGATCGCGTGAGAGGTTGATCCAGACGCGCTCACCTTCCGCCAGTCGATCCAGGCCGATGCCGAGCACCGCCTGAACCACGGTGGACGACGCCATCACGGTCGGCGTGGCTCCGGTGGCCGTGGTGGCGTCGTCCGAATGGCGATACAGCAGCTCGAAGCCGACCAGTTTCTGCCGGGCGTCGAAAATCGGTTGGCGGGCAACAATGGCGTCAGACATTGGCGGATGCGGCAGACGTTGCGTCGGCTCCGGCTCCGCGGCTGAGCGGGTCGGAGAGAGATCTACCGCTTGAGTATCGGCCGCTCGGGCAGCGGGCTTGCCTGTATCAACCGGTCCGACCACCGTTCGACCAATGCTCTCCTCCGATTTCCCCGCCGGCACCGCCCATCCGGCGGCAATCCGCGTCCGCAACTTCAGCAAGCAATACGGCGCGGTCACGGCTGTCCGTGGCCTGAACCTCGATATGCCGCCCGGCGAGATCCTCGGCCTGGTGGGACCCAACGGCGCCGGCAAGACCACCACCCTGCGCGCCTTGGCAGGCATCCTTCGGCCCACCGAGGGCACCCTCGCCATCGCCGGCTTCGATCTCGCGATTTCACCCGTCGAAGCAAAGCGTCGCCTCGCCTTCATTCCCGACGAACCGCACCTCTTCGACTATCTCACCGTTGAAGAGCATCTCCGCTTCACGGCCCGCCTGTACGGCGTTGCTGACGCCGAGTCGCGCATCCCGGCGTTGCTGGCCGAGATGGAGCTCACGGAGAAGCGCGGCGTGCTGCCCAGTGAACTGTCGCGCGGCATGAAGCAGAAATTGTCTGTCGCCACCGCACTGCTGCACGATCCTGCCGTGCTGATTCTTGACGAGCCGCTCACGGGTCTCGATCCAGCCGGTATCCGGCGTATGAAGGATACCATCCGCCGGCGCGCCGAACACGGTACAGCGGTCATACTCAGCTCGCACCTGCTCAACCTCGTGGAAGAGTTGTGCACTCGCGTGCTGCTGTTGCGTCGCGGGGCTGTCGCGGCGCTCGGCACCATCGCCGACCTGCGCGCGCTGCGTCCGGAACTCGCGACCGCGTCGCTCGAGGATCTCTTCATTGCACTCACCGACGACGCGACGCTCGCTGGAAACGCCGCGTGAATACTGTCGTCGCACAACCGTGGGGCGCGCTTTGGTATCTGTATTCGCGCGGCTGGTGGAACCGCCTGCGGCTGCAGGTCCGCCGGCTCAAACAACCGCGCTACATCGTCGGCGCAATCGCCATGCTGGCCTATCTCGGGTCGCTGGTATTCTCCGAGAGCGCGCGCAGTCGCGTCGCCGCAGATCCCGCGCTGCTCGACATTCGTCAGCTGCTCTCGATCGTGGGTTTGAGCCTGGCGCTCGGGGCGTGGTGGCTCGCCGCGCCGAGTGACAATGCGCTCGCCTTCAGCGCCGCCGAAGTGTATTTCCTGTTTCCGGCACCGGTAAAACGACGAACACTGGTGCAGGCACGATTGCTCAGCGTGCAGGCGGTGCTGCTGATGCAGGTGCTCATCTGGACGCTGCTGCTCAGGCGCGGCGGCGGCGAGTTGCCCGCAATCTTTCGCGGCATTGGACTGTGGGTGTTGTTCACCACCGTCTCGCTGCATCGACTCGGCGCCACGCTGGCGCGAACCCATGCGCCCGACGTGCCGCGCCGCAAGCCGGTCGCGAAAACAATCGCTGTCATATTTCTCGCGTCGCTCACGCTCGCAGGATTGCGTGCAGCGCCGGCCGCACTGGCAATGTGGCGCAGTTTTCTCGACCTCACGTCGTACGACACCAGCCGCGTGATCGATCGCATGCTCGCCGGTCGCGTGGCGGTGCAGGCGCTGCTCAACGATCCGATCGTGCATGTGCTCAGCTGGCCAATCCGCGCCGCCACCGCGCCGGCATTCGCGCATGGCTCCAGCGCGTGGTTGCTGGCGATGCCCGCTGCACTGCTCGTGCTCGGACTGCACTACATCTGGATTCTGCGCGATCCGCAGCCATTTGAGGAACTGGCGATTGGCTCCAGCGCGCGATTCGCTGATCGAGTGGCACGCATGCGACGCGGTGCCAGCCTCACCACACTCAAGCCCTCACGGTTCCGCTGGGACCTCGATCTTCACGGCAACCCCGCCGTGGCGCTGATGTGGAAGAATGTCACGGCCGCCATCCGCACGTTTCGTCCGCGCTCGCTTATCCTCGCCATCACCATCATTCTCATCATCGCCGTCGTGACCGGGCGCAGCGGGGATGGCTTTGACATTCAGCGCGGCGGTCTGCGTTCGGCGTTCGTCACGACATTCATCAGCGTATTCGCAGCGGCAGTGCTTACGGCGCCGGCGTGGTTCCGGCTCGATCTGCGACACGATCTGGCGCACCTCGCGTTTCTCAAGACAGCGCCGCTGCCGGCACACACCATCATCGCAACCGAGATCCTCACCGCGGCTGGAATCACCACCATCGGCATGGCACTGCTTTTTGGCGTCCCGGGATTCTTTCTGATGCGTGGCGTTGGCGGTCCATTATCGGGCGTTCAACTGGCCGGCGCAATTCTGGCGGGCACCTTCGCGCTGGGCGGCGTGAATCTCCTGCACGTCACGCTGTACAACGCGGTGGCCGTCTGGCTGCCAGCCTGGGTGCCACTGAATCAGGGCGGAGCGTCCACCGGCGGCGCATCGGTCGTTGGGCAGGTATACATCACGCTGATCGGAATTCTCACTACGCTCTCACTGTTGCTCCTGGGCCCTGCCGCGGCCGCCTGGGGCCTGTGGCTCCTTCTGATTGGAACGCGGGTACCGATGGCAGCGGTCGGCGCGATCGGACTGTCCGCCGGACTGGTCATCGTGGTCCTTGAATGGCTTGGCCTTGCACGCCTGCTGGGCGCCGCATTGGAACGACTCGAGCCGTCCGACATTCCATCCACACAGTCCTGAGTCGCACCGAACCTCTGCCGGTTAACTTCAGCAATGTTCGACGACGACGCAGACGAAGACCCCGAAGGGTCGGATGCATTCGAAGGTGAGGCGGCCAGCGACGATGAGCGGCCGGCCGTCTTTGTGACGACCACAACCGCCATTCCGATCACCGTGCAGCGCATGGAGGACGAGCGGGCACCGGAAGGTGTCTGTCTTGGCGCGTTTATCGGGGAGCGCCTCGTCGCCCGCTGCGCCATGCCGAGCGAAGCCATCGAGCACCTGCTGCGCCTTGACCTCTTCGCCGAACCGGTGCCACTCGGCCTGTTCGCGTACGAGGAGGAGCCCGGCCTCCAGTGTCGCCTGTTTGCGCTCGTGCCGCACGAAAAGCTGAAGGACGCCGATTCCGCTGACGAACCGTGGAAGGAAAGCGTGCCCAGCTACGAGCAGTCACGATCCACGGACGAGTCGGAGTCAGGTGCCGCACTCTTCGGCGACTCCGACGAGGACGGCGAGCGCGAGCGGCGCGAAACAGTATTGCTCGGCCATATCGTCCGGTTTGAAAGCGACCGCAAACACAACAATGATCTCGCCGCAGAAGCCGTCGACATCCTGCAGAAGATCATCGTGGGCGGCCCATTGAACGAGGCCGACACAAAAGCCATCGACGACCTGCTCGACTCGCTCTGACCGCTGGACACCAATGGTGCATCGCCGCACCACGAGTGTGATAGCGCGGGCGAAGCAGCTCGGCCAAAACGTGACGCACTGACGACCGACCGGCTGTCGATCAGAAACCCAGAACGCCGTACCGATCGCGCAGAATGTTCATGTGATGCAGTTCATGCCCGGCGATGATGTACGCCAGTGCACGCACACTGATCGCATGCTCCGACGCAGTGCCCATGCGCTCCCATGCCGCGTCAGCGAGGTTCTCGAATAACAGAATCGTCGACGCGTGCACGGCCATCAGTTCGCCAAGGATCTGCTCCAGCGGGATGTCATCGTACCGCGCCGCGCGCACGTAGGCATTTTCGTCGAACGACGGCAACGGCGTGGTGTCGGCGCGTGCCACCCGCATGGCGCGGTAGCTGAACACGCGCTCGGCGTCGGCGAGATGCCCCACCGACTCGCGGATCGACCATTTGCCGGCGGCGTAACGGTGACGTTCCTGTTCCGGCTCAATCGTGCGCAGTGCGCGGAAATTTGCGTCGAAAATCACCGCAGCAGCCGGCGCAGATCGCCATCGGGCACCAGCGCGATGTACTTGTGATAAAAATCGCCATACGTGCCGGCGCGCGGACGCTCGAACGTCAGTTCGTCCCCGGACATCGGATGAATCGGCAAAGTGTCCACGTCAGCGCACTCCTGCAGGTGATGCAGGTGGAAGTCCGATAAGTTCAATCACGAAGACGAGCGAGGCCAGACGCGGAATGGCCGGCGGACTGCCGATATCGCCGTAGCCAAGCTTTGGCGGAATGATCAACTGCCGCTTGCCGCCGACCTTCATGCCGCGCACGCCTTCGTCCCAGCCAGGGATCACCTGGCCGATGCCGGCTGTAAAGCGAAACGTCTCACCGCGATCGCGGCTGCTGTCGATTTTCGTGCCGTCGGCCAGCCATCCCTCATCATGCACTTCGACGGTCGACATCGAATCGGCCGCCGGCCCCGTGCCGATAACGAGATCGTGCACATAGAGCCCGCTGGGTCGCAATTCGGTCGAGTCGAGCTTCACGTTGAGCGACGGCGCGAACGTGAGTTCCAGCGGATCGCCGGAGACAGTCGCTTTTGCCGGCGGCGCTTCCCTGCACGCCACCAGCAGTGCGGCGCCAGCCAGCAGGAGCCGCGGAATTCGTGTGAGAGTCATCATACCGAAAGGCTAGTGGAGAGTATTTGAAGGTGTGATAGCACCGCGACGGGCGCGGAGCCCGACCGCCATGGCTGCCTTGCCGCCCGCTGCGAACAGCCGCACGTTAGCAGCTATGCCCTATGGATTCAGCGACATCGAGACCCCCGTCCCGCTGGTCGATCTCGATCGCCTTGCGGTGAATCTGGATCGCATGGCAGCGTACGCCGCGCTGCACCAGCTCTCGCTGCGTCCGCACGTCAAGACACACAAGTCGGCTCGCATTGCGGCCGAACAGATGCGCCTCGGTGCCGGCGGTCTCACCGTCGCCACACCGCGCGAACTGCAGGTGATGAGCGAAGTCACCGACAACATCTTCCTCGCGCATCCACCACTCGGCGCCAAGATTCGCCGCGTGCTCACGTTCTCTGAGGATGTTCAGCTCCGTATCTCCGTTGATTCCCACGCCGCCATCGAAGCGCTCGGTGCCGCCTGTCGTCAGCGCGATCATACCGTCGATGTGCTGGTCGAAATCGACCTCGGCATGAAGCGCATGGGCGTCGCCGATCCGAATGACGTGGTGCGACTGGCCGGCGCCGTTCGACGCCAGCCGGGCCTGCGCTATCTGGGCGTCTGCTTTTACCCCGGGCACATCCGGCAGCACGTGGCGCAGCAGGACGGCCTGATCGATGTGCTCAGCGACGATCTCTCTCACATGCTGCGAACCCTCGACCACGCCGGACTTGCCGCCGAAGTCGTCAGCGGCGGATCCACGCCGGCGGCATTCCGCATGCATCACATCCCCGGCCTCACCGAGATCCGGCCCGGCACCTACGTGTTCAACGATCGCGACACCTGGACCATGGGCGCCTGCGCGTGGGAAGACTGCGCGCTCACCGTGCTCGCCACCGTCATCAGTGACGCCGTGCCCGGTCAGGTGGTGATCGATGCCGGCGTGAAGGCACTCGGGCGCGAGCCGATCCGTGTGAAGGAGGGTGGCGGCTACGGCGCGGTGCTCGATCATCCGGAAGTCAGCGTTGCGCGCATGAGCGAGGAGCACGGAATCCTCGATCTCAGCGATTCACTCTGGCGCCCCGAAGTCGGCGAACAGGTGCGCATCGTGCCCAATCACGCCTGCATCGTCACTCACCTCTTTGACGCGATGCTGGGCGTACGCGGTGACATTGTCGAGACGTGGTGGCACGTGGGCGCACGCGGACGGCACAGCCCTGAACTCGCGCCACCTCCGCTGTCGATCTGACGCCGGTCAGCTCCCCGCCTGCAAGTGTGGTGACTCAGAAGTTCGCGGCACTGGAAGGGCCGAGGAATTTTGGGGTCTGACAAGGCGAAAACCGCAGCGATACCAGCGGTATCGCGAGGATTTTCAACGCAGCCAGACGCCAAAAGGCCCGGCAATTCTGCTGCGAACTCCTGAGTCACCACACTAACGTACCGAAGAATTGTCGGGCTCGACGAACACCGCCGTACCGTAGCAGATGACTTCAGTTACGCCCTGCATGATCTCCGTCGCGTCGTAGCGCACACCGATGACGGCGTTGGCGCCGAGATGGCCGGCGTGGCTGACCATCATGTCGAACGCATCGCCGCGCGTTTGCTCGCAGAGCTTCGTGAAGGCGGTGATGTTGCCACCGACCAGCGTTTGCAGCGATCCGCCCAGCGTGCCGAAGATCGAGCGCGAGCGCACCACGATGCCCCGCACGATGCCGAGTGTCTTGGTCAGCCGATAGCCCTCGATCGTGAAGGTCGTCGTCGTCATTTCGTTGACCATGGTTTGCACCGGATCCAGGTGAGATAGCGGGCTCAGGGAATGGCGCAAAGATACACTCCCGCGCTGAAACAATTCGTGGGGAATCCTTTCAAGATCGCTGACCCCCTGAAACCCCTTGAAACCGGACCTGTGAAACCGATCAAGTGGCGCTCGCTGCGGCCGAAACTCCACAGGCAGTGACTCACACCACCAAACACCGCCGTCATGCCCTGACGCCCGTCTCGGCCACCGTGCACGCCGAGCCAACGGCCAACGCGGCGGCGACAGGCCTTGGGCTCGCGCTCGCGCGCGCCTTGTGTGAGATGGTCGGCTGTTCACTGGGCCTGTCGCAGTCGTCGTCGGGCCGCCGTGCAGCATTTCGGATCACGTTGCCGCTGGCATCGCGCGCAGCGGAACTCGCGGCGCAGTTCCTGGTCTTGTCGGTCGATGTCTCCCCGGTCGATTCTGCCGGGAATGCCGGTGTGGGAAGCAGGGTCATATCTTCGGTGTAGTCGTAATCGGCGCCCAGACTGCGGCCCCGATCCCTTCACCGTGAGTCCGTATCCATGCTTCTCCGAGTTCTTTCCACCGCCGCAATCGCCGGCGCAGCGTTCGTATCCTCGGTCGCGCTCAAGTCGCCCGCTCCGATCAATGCGGCGGTGCCGCTGGCAACGGTGTCGTTCAACCTCGATCCGGCACACACCATGGTGCAGTTCAAGGTGCGCCACCTCGGAATCAGCACCGTCACCGGGCGGTTCGGCAAATTCGCTGGCGCATTCCAGCTTGATCCGGCGAGCGGTCAGGCCAGCAATGCATCGCTCTCCATCGATGTCGCCAGCATCACCACCGACAACGACCGGCGTGATGCAGATCTGAAGTCGTCCAACTTCTTCAGCGCCGACAGCTTCCCGAAAATCACCTTCCAGTCCACCAGCATCCAGAAGCTGAGCGGAAACAAGTACAAGGTGAACGGCAACCTCACGATGCGCGGCGTGACCAAGCCTGTTTCGCTCGATGGCGAACTCGCCGGCACCCGACAGACGGAGCGCGGCTGGCTGGCAGCGCTCAGCCTCACCGGCGCGGTGAAGCGGAAGGACTTTGGACTGACATGGGATCGCATGATGGAAGGCATCGCCGTGGTGTCCGATGACGTCACGTTGCAGATCGATGTCGAGGCGCGCGAGGCGAAGGCAGCACCCGGAAGTCAACTGCAAACTGAAACGGGCCGGTGTCGCCATTCGCGACACCGGCCCGTTTCAGTTTGCACTGAGCGTATTTCGGTCGAGCGCCGTGCGCGCCGTGAACATCAGCAGCGCCGCCATTTTGCCCAGCATCGCAAATCGCCTGTCTGACGTTTTTCCTGCGACGTAGCGCGCGTACAGCTGCAGCACAATCACGGCCACCTTCGCGAGCCCGAACACCCACCAGTACACCGGTTCGTCCACCGCCACGCCGCGCGCTTCTGCATACCGCTCCACCACTTCGCGCCGCGTCAGACAGCCGGGCGCGTTCGTCACACCCAGCGCAAGCTGTTGCAGCATCGGCGGATCGTCGGCCTGCACCCAGTAGCCGAGTGCTGTCGCAAGGTCAAAACGCGGATCGCCGACGGTCGCCATTTCCCAGTCGAGCACACCGTGAATCACTGACGGATCCGCAGCGTCGACCAGCAGGTTGTCGAACTTCCAGTCGTTGTGCAGCAAGGCCGGTGGCAATGCCGCGGGCAGGCGCAAGGCAAGCCACGCAAACACAAGCGCCGCATCCTCGTCGGGCACATCAGCCGGCCGTGCCGCATCCCAGCGTGCGTGCCAGTTCTGCACCTGACGGACGCCGTATCCCGCCACTCTGTCACGGTCGTAGAGCGGTGTCGATGTCACGGGTACCGCGTGCAACCGCGCCAGTGCGTCGATGCACGACTCGCTCATGCGGCGCATCACGGCGGGATCGCGCAGCGCCGGTGCATCCTCGAGCCGCCGCACCGCAACGCCATCCACCTTCGACATCAGAAAAAACTGTCCGCCGATCACCGAGTCGTCTTCGCAGAGCGCGATCGGCTCTGGAACCGGAACGGCGGAGTCATGCACGACCCTCAGCACGCGGAATTCGCGACGCATGTCATGCGCACCACGCTCTGCGCGCACACCAACCGGCGGCCGGCGCAGGATGACATGGCGCACGCCGGCGCCAGCGCCGATCGCGACATCGAAGGTCAGGTTCGAATACCCGCCGCCAACCCGTGTTACATCGATCGCGGTATTCGCGCCAACCTTGAGCGAAGGCACTGTCGCCGACAGCCAGACGCGGAGTCTGTCGACATCCACTTCATCTGGCGACGCCGTCACGACGCGGCGTACCGCTTCAGAATTGCGCGACCAAGTGACTGCTTGTGCACTTCATCCGGGCCGTCGTAGATGCGCGCGCCGCGCTCGTGCGCCCACCACAACGCGAGCGGTGTGGCATCGGTGAGACCCATCGCGCCGTGCACCTGGATTGCACGATCGAGCACCCGCTGCATCACCGCTGCCGTATGAAACTTGATGGCCGAGATCTGCTCTCGTGCACCAAGCGGTCCGAGCGTCTCGAGCGCGTGCGCCGCATCCAGCACGAGCAGGCGCGCCGCGTCGATTTCGGCCCGTGACTCAGCTACCCAGTGCTGCACCGTATCGCGTCGCGCCAGCGGTTCACCGGGTGAGAGTTCCCGCTGCACGGCGCGCGTGCACATCAGATCGAAGGCACGTTCGCAGATACCGATCCACCTCATGCAATGATGCACGCGTCCCGGACCCAGCCGTGCCTGCGCCAGCTCGAATCCCTGCCCCTCGGCACCGATCCGGTTTGTGAGCGGCACACGCACGTTCTCGAATCGTACTTCGGCGTGCGATGCGTGATCGGCGCCGCGCTCGCCCATCACGTTGATGTTCTGCACAATCGAGAATCCGGGAGTGTCCATTGGCACCAGAATCATCGTCGCGCGCTTGTGCGGCTGAGCGGCAGGGGCAGTCACCGCCATCACAATCGTGAACGACGCACCGTCGGCACCGGTTGTGAACCACTTGTGGCCGTTGATCAGATAGCTGTCACCATCGTGTATCGCTGTGGTAGACATCCACACCGGATTGGAGCCGGCGTGTTCAGGCTCCGTCATCGCGAAACAACTGCGGATCTCGCCGTGCATGAGCGGCGCAAGCCAGCGAGTCTGCAGCGCGGCGGAGGCGTGACTGTGCATCAACTCCATGTTGCCGATGTCCGGCGCCTGGCAGTTGCACAACCAGTGTCCGATCGGTGATCGGCCCAGCGCTTCGCTGACGCGAGCGAACTGCACCAGCGACAATCCCATGCCGCCATGTTCCGGCGACAGGTGTGGTGCCCAGCCGCCAATGCGCTTCGCCTCCGCTCGCAGCGCGCGCAGTTGTGGCAGCGCCGCCTTCCAGCCGTCGCGCAGCATCACCGCCTCCACCTCGCGACCGGGGCCATCGAGCAGCGCGCGCAACCGTTCCACCAGATCGTCGAGCGTGATGCCGGTCATGCGAGATACCCGCCATCAACCGTGAACGTCGCGCCAGTGGTAAAGCGGGCCGCATCGCTGACGAGGTAGAGTGCCATTGCGGCAATGTCCTCGCCTTCACCGATGCGCTGAATCGGCTGTTGGCTGAGCATGTGCTGCATTGTGTTCTCGTTTGACCAGAGCGCCGAACTGAAGTCGGTTTTGATGAGACCTGGGCAGATGGCGTTTACCGTGATGCCATCAGCGCCCCACTCCTTCGCCAGCACTTGCGTGAGACTCAGCAGCGCTGCCTTGCTCACACTGTAAATGCCGAGTCCAGGCTCAGGATTGCGTCCGCCGATGCTCGACATGTTGATGATCGATCCGCCGCCACGTGCTTTCATATGTGGGCGCGCCGCCTTCGCCAGCTCGAATGGTGCGTGGAGGTTCACATTCATGATCTTGGTGAAGATCTCAGGCGTCGCCAGTTCCACCGGTCCGTAGATGGGATTGGCGGCAGCGTTGTTCACCAGAATGTCGAGCCCGCCGAACAGTTGCACCGCGGCCTCGATCAGTGCTGGCACGTCATCCACCCGACCGGCATTCATGGCCAGCGCCTTCGCGTGATATCCGTCGGCGGTGATGCCAGCCACCGCCGCCGTCAACGCATCGGGCTTGCGCGCGTTGAGCACAACGTTCGCGCCGGCTCGCGCAAACATCTGCGCAATCGCCAAGCCGATCCCGCGACTCGCACCGGTGATCAGTGCTGTCTTGCCGGTGAGCGAGAAGAGCGAGTTGTCGTCAGCCGGCATGGTCGGAGTCGTGTGTCAGCCTGAATCGGGTGCTTCTGTCGGGCGAAGCGCGACTGTAAGTACGCTGGCGGCAGGAGCGAAGACAAAGCACCCGACAGCTGCGCCGCCGGGTGCTTCGTTTCAGCTGTTATTGAGAGGCGCGGGCGGGAATCGAACCCGCGATTAGCGGTTTTGCAGACCGCTGCCTTACCACTTGGCTACCGCGCCATGTCCGCCACGTCGGGGTTGGCGGACCGGAAAGGTCGTCCCACACCGCCTGTGCGACAAGGGCACGACGCCATCGGCACACCGGTAATCTTCTGACGTGATGCGCAATTGCTTCGCACGAATTTTCCTCCTCCGCCTCGTCGCTCGACCACGACATTATGCCGCCGAAGAGCATGCTCCTCGCCGTCGCCGGCATGGTCGGCACCGGTAAAACCACGCTCACGCACGCGTTGGCGCGGCGATTCGGCTTCGCCGTGGCGCTCGAATCAGTGGACGACGAAAATCCCTGGCTGACGCCGTATTACAGCCCGAACCCGAACGCACAGAAGGAGTTTGCGCTGCGGCTGCAGCTGCACTTTCTCGCTACCCGCTTTCACGCCATGCGGAAGATGCGTGCGCAGGGCGGCGGCTGGATTCTCGATCGCACCTGGTATGAGGACGCTGAGATTTTCGCCCGCGGCCTGTACGAGAACGAGGTGATGTCGCGCCACGAATACGAGCTCTATCAGCGATTGTATGTCGAACTGCTCACCGGACCCGCCGCGCGGCCGCCACGGCTGCTGATCTATCTGCACGGATCACTCGATCTCGTGGTCGCCCGCATCGGACAGCGCGGCCGCGAGGCGGAGCGCGACATGCCGCCCAGCTACTGGAAATCCCTGCACGCCCGCTACGCGAGCTGGATCGGTCAATTCCAGCGCTGTCCGGTGCTGGAGCTCGACATCCGTGACTACGACCTCCTGCGCGACCCGGCCGCGATCGACGACATCGCGGCCACCGTGCGCCAACGCCTCGAACCCGATATTCCGCAAACCGAGCTCTGGCCGACCGCGTTCACAGAGTGAGCGAGAAGGGGCGCCAGCTCGTGCGGCCGAGAACGCGGTCACCTTGCCTGGCGGGCTCATCTGAATCAATTTTGTCCTGATTCTGCACGATCCTCGCGCCAGAGCAGCCAAATGGCTACGGAATTTTCGACTCAGGACAGTTAGTTTTGCAGTTATTGCACAAATCGGCGCCTGAATGTGCTGTGCCCCTCGCATACGTACTACCCACCTCCCTCGTTTTCCACCCATGCCCTCGTCGAATACGCCGCGCACGTCAGCTCTGCGGGCCGTCGCCACTCGCCCGACGCAAACCGGCAACGCCGGCCTGCCACCGCGCACCTCGGAATATTTCGGCAGCCTGACATTCGGCGCACGACAGATGCGCGCCAAGCTGCCGCCCGAAGTGTACGCGAAGCTCTCCGCTTCGATTCGACTCGGCAAAAAACTCGACACCGACATCGCGCCAGTCGTCGCGCAGACCATCAAGGAATGGGCGATGGCGCTCGGCGTCACGCACTTCACCCACTGGTTCCAGCCGCAGACTGGCAGCACGGCCGAAAAGCACGACTCGTTCCTGAACTTCGACGACGCCATGACGCCGCTCGAAAGCTTCAGCGCCGACCAGCTCATCCAGTCCGAGCCTGACGCGTCAAGCTTTCCGTCGGGCGGCCTGCGCGCCACCTGGGAAGCGCGCGGATACACCGCCTGGAACCCGGCCAGCCCCGTCTTCATCATCGAGACCGCCGGCGTCAAGACGCTCTGCGT
>JANMWU010000238.1:0-6757 GCA_031380785.1 Gemmatimonadaceae bacterium | reverse complement strand
TGACAGCGCGACGACCGACCATCACCGAGTTGATGCAAAGGTGGCGCCTCAGTCGTGCAGCGATTCCACGCGAAGGCGCAGCGCTCCGCGAAGCGGCAGGCTTTCGGCCACGCGCCCGGCGGAGGTACGGTGCCGGGAATGGTCGTCAGGCGCGCCCGACGCGTGGCCGCGCGCGGCATCGCCGCCATCAGACCCAGCGTGTACGGATGCTGCGGCTCAGCGAAAAGCGATCGCACCGGTGCCTCCTCCACAATCTGACCGGCGTACATCACCGCCACACGCTGCGCCGATTCCGCCACGACGCCGAGATCGTGCGTGATCAGCAGCATCGATGCGCCGCGTGCTTTCTGCGCCTCGCGCAACAGGTCCAGCAATTGTGCCTGAATGGTGACGTCGAGCGCCGTCGTCGGTTCATCGGCAATCAGCAGCGATGGATTCATGACCAGTGCCATCGCGATCATCACGCGCTGCCGCATGCCGCCCGAGAGCTGGTGCGGAAATTGTTTCGCGCGAATCTCCGGCGAGGGAATGCCGACCGCACCAAGCATCGCCACCGCCTTGTCCCACGCTTCTTTTCTCGAGCCGTCGCCGTGGGTGCGCACGACTTCGGCGATCTGCTCCCCGGCGCAATACACCGGATTCAGCGCCGTCATCGGCTCCTGAAAAATCATTGCCACCTGCCGGCCACGAATGCTCCGCAGCTCTTTATCGCCAAGTGTCAATATGTCGCGCCCCTCAAACAGAATCTGTCCGCCCGGCTCGATACGCCCCGGTGGCTCGATCAGGCGCAGAATCGTCAGCGCGGTGAGCGACTTGCCGCAGCCGCTTTCACCGACCAGCGCCAGCGTCTCGCCGCGTGCAATGTCAAACGACACACCATCCACCGGCGTAATCATACCGTCGGCGGTGCGGAACGTGACGCGAACATCGCGCAACGAGAGCAGGGGATCGGCAATGGGCATGCGCGGGTCGGTCATGTGGTGGGAAGCTGCCGGGGAGCCAGCGCGTCGCGCAACCCGTCGCCCAATGCGCTGACGGCAAGCACAACGAGCACGAGGCACAATCCGGGCGCCAGGGAGACCCACGGCGCGCTGGCGATGAATTCGGTGCCATCGCCGATGATGTTGCCCCAGCTGGCCTGCGGAGGCTGCACGCCGATGCCGAGCCAGCTCAAGCCGGCTTCGAGCACGATCACCTGGCCGATGGCCAGCGTCGATGCCACCAGCACCGGGCCGAGCACCTGCGGCAGCACATGCTTAGTGGCAACGCGGGTTGTGTCAGCGCCAAGCGCGCGCGCCGCGGTGACGAAATCGGTCGAGCGAACAGTTCGCACTTCGGCGCGCACAAGCCTCGCAATTCCGAACCATCCGGTGACACCGAGAATCAGGACCAGCAACCAGACCGGCACATGTGGCACCGCCGCCAGCAATGCCAGCAGCAGCAACACGCGCGGCACACTCATTCCGGCGTCAACGCAGCGCATCATGATCGTATCGGTGCGGTTGCCAGCCAACCCGGCGGTGAGCCCCCACAGCAGTCCGACCAGCGTTTCGATGAACACCGCGCTCAGCGCGACGGCGAGCGACACACGACCGCCACTGAGCACGCGCGACAACACATCACGCGAATAAGCGTCGGTGCCAAGCAGGTGCGCCCGGCTCGGCGGCTGGTGAACCATGTTCGTGATATCAAGCTGCTCAAATGGTTGATACGCTGACAGCATCGGCCCGATGACGACCAGTACGATCATGCACGCCAGAATACCCGCGGCCAGCTGCGAGCGCGGATCGGCTCGCAGGTAGCGCGACAGCTGTCGCCAGCTGCCTGAGGAAGCGGCCATGGCAGCGCCTGTCATGCCGCGCTGCGTGACATGTCGGCATCCGTCTGTGCGGCGCGCGGATCAAGTCGTTGCGCCAGCACATCAGCGAGTATCGATCCGAGCACGACCACCACCGAGCCCACCATCACGCATCCCACCACGAGGTGATAGTCGCGCGACGAAATGGCACCCGCCGCGAGCCGGCCCATACCGGGCCAGGCGAACACGCGTTCCACGAACACGGCACCGCCGACGAGCGCGGGCAGCGCCAGCCCGCCGAGCGACACAACCGGTCCGAGCGCGGTACGCCACGCGTGGCGACGGAAGGCCCGCATTGGTGACAGACCTTTCGCGGTCGCGGTCCGCACCCAATCGGCGCCAAGCCGTTCGAGAAGTGCGACACGTTGCTGTCGCGCCACCGTCGCCGCTATGAGGATCACCAGCGTCAACACTGGCAGCACGAGATGCTTCGCCCGGTCCAGAGCAACGGACAGCACCGACGCCGTCAGTGGCATCAGTGGGTCGGTCGCACCGCCGACCGGAAAGAGTCGCCACCAGTATGCGCCCGCCAGCAGCACCACGAGCGCGAGCCAGAAATCAGGGAGCGCGCTGCCGATCAGCGTGAGTGTTCCGAGAACGTGGTCCGCTGGGCGATTATGCCGGGCTGCCTGCACCGCGCCGAGTACCATGCCGATTGCAAAGCCGAGCACCAGCGCAATGCTCATCAGCAATAACGTGTTCGGCAATGCACTGCCGATTGCCTGCGCAACCGGTTGGCTGGTGCTCACTGACCAGCCCAGATCGCCGCGCAGCAGATTCGCAATCCAGCGCACGTACTGCTCGCCGATGCTGCCATCGAGTCCATACGCCGCGCGCCAGTGTGCACGCAACGCCGGTGTAAGTCCGGGATTCTCGAACGCCATTGCGAACGGATCGCCCGGCGCGAGTCGCACGAGGATGAAGGTGGCCGTCGCTACGATGGCGACGACCACGATGCCTTGCCAGACTCGCTGGATCAGCGTGCGCACGTGTGTCGGCTGACGATCAGCGAGCGGCTCCGGCGACGTCGCGTGCGATCCGCTTGTCGGATGGTATCGACCAGTGTGCAATACCGGCCCACCATGCATCGGGCCGCATGCCGGTGGTCACGAATCGCGAGTTGATGGCCATCACATGACGCGGCTCGGCGAGCCAGATGGCCGGTGCGTCATCGATGATAATGCGCCACGCCGCAGCAAAGTGAGCGTGGCTCGCGGCGGGTGAGCGCGCCGCCAGCGCCGAGTCGAGTTGTGTATCGAACGCAGCGCTGCGATAGGCTCCGAAGTTGTTCCCACCTTTCGCGGCAGCGGCGCTGCTCCACGCATCGCGCGCATTTGCAGGACCGCCGTCTTGCGACCATGCCCCGATCACGACGTCGAAGCGGCGCGCGGTCATACGACCCACGAAGCCGCCGATGTCTGAGCTTTCGATCTTCGCATCCACGCCGACGCGGCGGAACTGTTCCTGCAGCAGCACGGCCGCGCGGACACGCGGCGTACTCGATGTTGGCAGAAGCATGCCGAACGTCAGCAACTTTCCATTCTTTCGTCGCAGAGAATCCGGTCCGCGTTTCCATCCGGCGGCGTCGAGCAGCGCGTTCGCACTGTCCACTGAGTAGGGGAGCACGGCGATCGCGGTGTCAGCGCTCGCCTGGGCCGAGGTGAACGGTCCGCGCGCCGGCACTGCCAGGGTGTCATAGATATTTGCCACGATGCTGCGACGATCGATCGCCATGGTAAGCGCACGTCGCACGCTGCGATCGCCAAAAATCGGATGTGGCTTGCCAGTGGCCGGATCGACCAGATTGAAACCGACGTAGTTGTAGTCGAGCGCAGGCGCGATGAGCAGCCGGAGCTGCTTGTTGCTCATCACTTCCGCCACCTTGTCGGGACGGACCGATTCGAACAGGTCAGCTTCGCCGGTTGCAACGCGCGTGTACGCTGTGACCGGATCGGGCGCGACTGTGAATACCACACGATCGAGTTGCGCGCGACGGGGCGCGGTATCGGCGGCCAGTTCCAGCGATTGGCTCGACACCCATTTCACGAATCGGAACGGCCCACTGCCCACCGGCGCGCGCGCAAAAGGTGCCGACGCAAGCGTGCTGCGATCAACCGTCATCAGCAGATGCGACGGCAGCACCAGAACCAGCATGGCGGCATCGAAAAACTGACCGGGCGTGCGGCGGCGAAACCACACCACCGCCGTCAGCGAATCGCGCGCAGTCACGGAATCGATGTTCGCCAGCTCGGCCGCGGCGGCCGCAGCAGTCTTCGGATCCTTGTAGAGCGCAAACGAAAACACGACATCCGCCGCCCGCACCGGCTTTCCATCGTGCCATCGTGCCGCGGAATCGAGCTGAAAGGCAATCGACAACGAATCCGATGCCCACGACCAATGCCGTGCCAGATCGGGAATGAAGCCGGCATCGCCAACCGTGTTCAGCCCAGGGCCAATCGACGCCAGACGCTGAAAGACCAGCTCCTCCACCTGCTGACCGGCGGTGGCCGTGGTGATCGGCGGCATGAGATTGTCGGGCTCACCGGGCGCCGAGATCACAAGCGTTCCACCAGTCGCCGTGCTGGCACCCGACCGCGGCGCGTCCTTCGGGCCGGGACAGGCGGTCAGCGTCAGGAGCAGTGTCAGATATACTGGGCGCAATCTCGGCATCGGGATCAGCGTGTGAAGTGGCGTGTGGGACGTCGCGGTCAACGACGCCAGGTCCAGAGCGGATCACGATAGCGCGTGAGCGCCGTCCGGAAATGGTGCATCGGGATGTCGGTTTCCGAAGACACGACGATACCACCCGAGGCGACGGCACGCAGCGCGTCGGTGATTGCGGCGATGACAGTCTCGGTATCGATGCCCGGAATCAGGCCGCCCAGCGTGGCCGGCGGCGGGACGATCGGCAGCGGAACCAGCGCCAGCTCGTTCAAAATCCCTTGATCATCGGCGAGCAGGATCGAGCCGTGCTGAAGGAACGCCCGGGAGTCGCGATGCTGTGCCGAGCCCACGATCTTGCGGCAATGCACCACCAGTTCGCCCGCGGAAGGTGTCTCGAAGCAGGGCGCCAACGCGGGGGATGGCGTGCGCGTTGCCGGCGCGGAGCGCTGCGCATCGATCCCGAGCGCCTGAAGCGCCGAAAGCAGGACGTCGTTGATGGCTTCGTAGCCGCCGCGCAGCGTCGGCGCCGTCCGGCTGGGCGCGGCCACGGCATAAGTCACTTCGCGCCCGTGCAGCAACGCCCGCCCGCCCGTCAGTCGGCGCACTGCGGGCACGCCAAGCGACTGGCATCGGTTCACGTCATAAATGCCCTCAGTTCGCTGATTTCGGCCAAAGGACACCGAAGGACCGGCCCACTGGTACAGTCTCACCAGCGTCACACCCTCGTCGGCTGCCGTGAGCAGCATCGCTTCGTCCAGCGCCATGTTCTCGACGGCGTCACGCGGCCCGCTGCGCATCAGACACACGGTCCCCGACCAGAGCGCGGGCCGGGTCTGGGTTGTGGGAGAATCGATCGGAAGAGCCACCGCTGTGGTCGCTTTCAGGGATTACGTTTATATGGCGCCTGCCGGATACTTCGCTCGCGGCTCCGCCATCCGTTACCAATCTGACGAACGGGCGCGATGTCTGGGCGCCCTGTGGAGTTTTCACGCATGGCCGTTCCAGTTCGCTCCGCCACCGCCGCCCCGGCTGCGCTCGATGACTCCGGCAGCTTCATCCAACGGCACGTTGGTCCAACCGCGGACGAAGTTCAGGCGATGCTCGATACGCTGGGCTACGCGACCCTCGACGCCCTGATCGACGCCACCATTCCCGAGTCGATCCGCTTCCGCCGCCTGCTGGCGATGCCGCCGGCGGAGAGTGAGCACGACGCGCTGACGCGGCTGAAAGGAATTGCGGCGCAGAACCAGGTCTTCACGTCGTATCTGGGCCAGGGCTATTACAACACGATCGTGCCGTCGGTCATTCAGCGTGCTGTGCTGGAGAATCCGGGCTGGTACACCGCGTACACACCGTATCAGGCCGAGATTGCGCAGGGACGTCTCGAAGCGCTGCTGAATTTCCAGACAATGGTGATCGATCTCACCGGTTTGCCGATCGCCAATGCTTCACTGCTGGACGAGGCGACATCGGCCGCTGAAGCGATGGCGCTCTCACACGCGGCGGTGGCAGGCGATCGGGCGAAGTTCTTTGTTGCCGCTGACTGTCATCCGCAGACGATTGCCGTGGTGCAGACGCGGGCGGAGTCGCGCGGATGGACGGTGGTAACCGGCGATGCGCTGACGGCGACGTTGACGCCGGAGTTCTTTGGCGCACTGATTCAGTACCCGACTACCGACGGCGCGCTGGTTGACTACTCGGCATTCTGCGAGCGAGCGCACGGTGTGGGCGCGCTGGTGACGGCGGCAACGGACCTGATGGCACTCACGCTGCTGACGCCACCGGGGGAGTGGGGCGCGGACATCGCGGTGGGCAGTGCGCAGCGCTTCGGCGTGCCGATGGGTTACGGCGGCCCGCACGCAGCGTTTTTTGCAACCCGCGACGAATTCAGGCGATTGCTGCCCGGCCGCATCATCGGTGTCAGTCGTGACAGCCACGGTGCGCCGGCGTTGCGCATGGCGCTGCAGACACGTGAGCAGCATATCCGACGCGAGAAGGCCACCAGCAATGTGTGCACGGCGCAGGTGCTGCTGGCAGTGATGGCCAGCATGTACGGCGTGTACCACGGCGTCAACGGTGTCACGAGGATCGCGCGCCGCATTCAGCGACTCACGGCAACGTTCGTGGCCGGGCTGGACAAGCTGGGCCTGCAGGTGCTGCACGACCACTACTTCGACACGGTGCGGGTTGAAGTCGGTGTGCACGGCATGCAGGACATCACTGCCGCGGCAGCGG
>JANMWU010000233.1:0-2415 GCA_031380785.1 Gemmatimonadaceae bacterium | reverse complement strand
CTGCAGCAACCGACCGCCGTTGTACGCTCCTTTCTTCGGATCAGATCGATAGTGCGACGGCTTGCCGGTCTTGTAGTCAACAATCAGCAGTGAACCGTCGGTGAGGGTGTCAATGCGATCGGCACGACCGCGCAGCGCAATAGCACTTCCATCGGTGAGCAGGAAGCTTGCGCGCGTCGATTCACCAAAGCCGTACTCGATTGCCGTCCACAACGCGGCGCCGCCGCGCTCGAGTGCTTCGCGCTCCATCTGCAGGAACGCTCGCGCCGCCCGATGCAGTTCTGCCGATTCCGCCGCGCACACACTGTCGCTCGGCGGCGGCACAAGCTCACGCCACTTTGCGATTATCGCCTCAGTGATCGTGCCGATGGCCGCGGTCGCAGTCGGCTCGAGAACCGTAGCCTGCATGCCGATATGCGCTTTCACGAAGGTTTCGAACACTTCGTGAAGGAGACTTCCGCGCTGCAACGCGTCGAGCCACGCGTCGGCGTCGTACTCCGGATCCTGCGGTGGCCGCAGGCCAAGTCCGTACTTGTAGAACCATTGCAGCGGACACTTCCCTAGCGTTTCGAGACCCGAAGGAGACAGAGCCGCCGCACGCGCACGTGTCGGGTCGAGTGCTGCGCCGGCGTCAGGAACGATTCCGTGAAATGCCGAAAGCCTGCCTGACTGCGCGCGCTCGTAAGCTACGATTCCCGCGTCCAGCATGGGGAATCCTGCGCGCACAACAGCGGTCGCGTCCAGCAGCAATGCGGAGCCGCCGATCGCACGCAGCCATACATCGCGGGCATCGAGAGCGCCGGCATCATCGCGATCCGATGTGTAAGGCACGGCGCACGCCGGCGGCATCACGTGCGCACGCAGGTCCTCGAATGTACGACGCGCGTCGTTGCCGAGTACCCGGAACGCTTGCAGCAGCAGTGGCGACGGGCCCGCATCACGTCCATCTGCGCCACGTATCGCCCATGACAGCGTGACACGTCCCCGCAGTGAACTGAGCGAGACACCCAGTCGTTCGAGCCACTGCGCGCGTCGATCGACCGAGTCGGGCAAACGTTCGCGACTGATGGCACGACGAACCG
Organism: Gemmatimonadaceae bacterium; assembly: GCA_031380785.1. GTDB lineage: Bacteria > Gemmatimonadota > Gemmatimonadetes > Gemmatimonadales > Gemmatimonadaceae > JACMLX01. The sequence continues at coordinate 1,333 of JANMWU010000233.1, read as the reverse complement.
CGTCCGGCACCAGTGGATCCTTTCGCATCGTGCCGCTCGTTCGCTCGGCATCGAGCCCAATCACGAACGTGCGCTTTCGGCCACTGGAACCGGCGTGCGGCAGGTCAGTGAGGTGCAGCAGACCGCCGTCTGCGCGATACGGTTTACGCGCCATTCCGGTTGGCGGCCACGCGCGAAGATCGACAAGTGATTCGCGCAGTCCGGCCAGCGCAGTCTCGAAGTCGGTTTCCTCTTCCTTCAGATCCGCCAGCCTTCCGAGTCGGCGACGCAGCCGCTCCATCGTCTGCTCTTCGGCACCGTCACGCAGTTCCAGACGCTGAATGAACGACAATGTCGCGGCGGCAAGGCTCGCCGCGGTCGTGCGCACCGCAATGTGGCTTCCGCGCTCGGGAACAGGTGGCGTCAGTGGCAGCAAGGCTCGCAGCACGTCGGCCAGACCAGTCTCTCTGGCAGCCTTTGCCTGTTGCCGTGCGCTCCGATCCGGCTCACTCTCGTCGTCATTGCGATCGGCAGGTTGTGTGTCGTGCGGCGTCGTGAGTCGCGCCAGCAGCGCATCGTACCGCGCCCGTCCCCATCCGACTCGTTGTGCACGCAGCTCCGTTGCGACGTCGTGCGCATCGATGTTGGCGGCGTTCACGGCGATCTCTCCGGCTTCCAGCGCCTGCCGCAACACATCGGCCGGCAGTCCATCGCCAATCCACGCAAACCACCGCGCCAGCGCGCGGCCGATGCGTGTGCGGACCAGCGGCAAGCCCTTGAGCATGGTAGCGCCGATGCCGAGCTGCTGGCAGAGCGCATCGAGGGCAATGCCATATGTATCGGGGTCCGTCGTCACGATCTCCACGTCGTCCCACCGCAGTCCTTCACGCATGACGCGCCGACACACTTCGCGCAGCTCTTCACTTGGCGTTGATGCGGCGAAGAGGTCAACGCTGGCGAGCATCGCGTCATACTGCGCGTCGCTGGCATCCGGCACGCGGGTGGCCAGCGACCAGCCAAGCACGGAGCGCGCAAACATGTCGTCCTGCTGCGTCAGCAATGTCGTGCCGACCGCCGTTCCCGACGGCTCGTCACTTCGCGGTATGGCACAGTCGACGTCGAGCAGTATCGCGCCCGCGCCTGTGAGCTTCCGTACCAGCGCACCGGTCACACCGCTCGTGGTAAGCGTCGGCACCAACGCAGTGATGCCGTCCAGCACGAAAGGCGCCTCACGCTCGAAAACTTCGACTGCGACACTGAACACACCGGCCGGATCCGCCATACCGTGCTCGTTCAGCAGTTGCGTGTACGCTTCAAAGACAGGTACGAGCTGCGCGGCGGGAGAGCCTGGCTG
>JANMWU010000211.1:0-5689 GCA_031380785.1 Gemmatimonadaceae bacterium | reverse complement strand
CGAATCGCCCGCTCCGAAGTCACCCGCAATTCGTTGCGCCAGCGCCAGCGGCATCGGCCGCGTATGCGTGAGCTGCGGCAACGGTTTTCCGTCACGCACGGTGCGCATCAGCATCAGCGCTTCGCGGGCGATGCGAGACGTGAGAGCATTGTCGCCGTCCTTCGCCGCGCTGACCGCTACACCCAGTTTCGAATCGGGAAGCGCTGCAAGCTGAGTGGCAAAACCGTAAATCGCACCGCCATGCTGCACCGCACGTTCGCCCTGGAACCTCCCGACCTGAAATCCGAGCCCTGAGCCCTGCGTTGCGCCTGCCTCGGCAAACTGCGGCGTCCACATCTCTGCAAGCGACTTCGCCTCGATCACGCGAGCGCGCGCACCCACGCCGCCGTTGAACAGCACACTGATGAACCGACCGAGGTCCGGCATGGTGGCGTACATGCTGCCGGCCGGTGACATGCCGAGCTGAAAGGTCGGCGCCGGGAAATCGTGATGGTGATACGACCACATCTGGGCTTGCGGTACGTGCGCCAACAGCGCCGGTGTGGGTGCGAAGCCGCTCGACCGCAGACCCATCGGCGCCAGCACCGCGCGCTGCAGATACGCGACGAACGGCACGCCGCCGCGCTTCTCGAGCAGATAGCCAACGGTCGCGATGGCGGCGTTCGAATATTTCTGCGTCGAGCCCGGTGCGTAGACCAGCGACGTTTCATTCAGGCTGGCAACCGTTGCCGCGAGCGTCGGCGACGTGTCGTCGAAGTAGTGGCCCACCGGCGGCTCGCGAACAAGTCCACTGTGGTGCGACATCAATTGACGCAGCGTGATCGGCTTGCCAAACGTGTTCTTCGGATGGAACGACGGCAGATACCGCTGCACGGGCGCGTCGAGATCGATTGTGCCGCGCTCGACGAGTTGCATCACACCGATGTCGGTGAAGAGCTTCGACACCGAGCCCACCCGGTACACCGTCTGCGCCGTCGCGGAGCGGCCAGCCTTCGCATCTTCCATTCCGAATCCGCGCGACCAGACGATCTGTTGATCATCCACCAGCGCAATCGAGAGCGCGGGAATGCCCTTGTCGCGCATCTCAGTCTCGATGAACGCCGTCAGCGCCTGACTTACCGCTGCGTACCGATCAACCGGACCGATCACCGCTTGCGCGTGCGCGAACGCTCCCGCAACCAGCGACGCAAGTGACAGCGTGCACATGGACCGTCGTGTATTCATGATTCGAGGTTGTATTGCGAAATTTCGACATCATTGCTGCACTGCCGCGTGCTACCAGCTCCCGCGTTCACCAACACTCGCAATCACCTTCCCAAGCCGCTCCGCTGCATTGCGCCAGTTCGTCTGCACCGAGCGCTGCGCTGCATCGGCATCACCGGTGCGGATGGTGCGAATGATCGCGCGATGCTCATTCACCGACGGCGCGATCCCGCGCGATAACAGACTGACATATAGTCGCTCATACCGCTCAGCCTGCGGCTTCACCGCATCGTGCAGCGCGCGCAGCCGCGGGCCGGCCGCCGCGTCGACGTATCGGCGATGGAACGCTTCGTCCAGTTCGTACAGGAGATCGTGCTTCGGTTGCCGTGCCTTTGACGTCCGTTCGAGTCTCGTATTGATCGTGGTCAGATCGACCGTCAGCTGCGCGCGCGCCGCATCCGGCAGCGCCGCCGCGCACCTCGCTGCCAGCCCCTCGATCTCGGCCACGATCGAAAACAGCTCCATCGCATCTTCGCGCGTCATCGGCGCCACCGTCGGACGCGATTGCAGCAGCGACGGCGCGTCGACAATGTACCCTTCCTGCTGCAACCGCTGCAGCGCGCCGCGCACCGGTGTGCGACTCACGCGCAACTTGCTCGCGACATCCGTCTCCACGATCCGCGAACCCGGTGCCAGCTGACCGCGCACAATCAGCGCGCGCAATGTCTGATAGACCAGCGCCGGTCGCGCGTTGCGAGACACCGCCGGCGCGGCAGCCTCCTTCACTTCATGCCTCCGCCACCAGTCCACCCCGGTCCGCGCACGATTCGGCCAGGCTTGGCACCGGTATGTTTTCCGCTATCCCACACGCGTACACCGTTCACGATCACCGTCTGGATGCCGATGGAATGCTGATGCGGCTGCGTGTACGTCGCCTTGTCAATCACCGTCGACGGATCGAAGATCACGACATCGGCATAGAACCCTTCACGCAGCAGACCGCGTTCACGGATCGACAGCCGGTTGGCCACCGCCGATGTCATCTTCCGCACCGCCTCTTCCAGTGGCATCACCTGGCGCTCGCGCACGTAGTGGCCGAGAATGCGCGTGAAGGTGCCGTACGATCGCGGATGTGTGAGCGCCTTTGCGGAATCAGGATCCTGACCTTCAGCGTCGGTACCAAACTTCATCCACGGCTGCTTCATCTGCATTTCGACGTTCGGCTCGGACATCATGAACACCAGCATGCCCACGCGGGCGTCGGTGGCAAGCAGCAGATCGACGACGGTATTCGCCCAGTCCTTCCCCATCATCGTCGCAATCTCGCCCACTCGCTTGCCCTCGTACTTTTTCATCTCCGGCTTTTCGTAACCCACCGTCATAACACCAGCCGGCGTTGCCAGGCTACACAGGTTTTCCCACGTGTTCTTCGGCGCCCGCATCTCGGCCACGATCTTCGCGCGAGTCGCCGGATCACGCAGCCGTTCAAGCAGCTTGTCGCCTTCGGTGGCCCACGGCGGTGTGCATGCCGAGAGCGATGTCCCGCCGGCAACATACGGATACATGTCAGCGGCGATGTCCTGCCCGGCTGCGCGCGCGGAATCGATCTTGGCGACGGCGAGCGGCGCCTTGAACCAGTTGCGCACGCCGCCGGCCTTCAGATGATAGATCTCCACCGGTACACCGCCCTCGCGCCCGATACGCAGCGCTTCATCGATTGCCTCGAGATAGCCATCCGCCTCGGATCGCATGTGTGAGATGTAGATACCGCCAAGCGGTGACATCGCTTTCGCCATCTCTACCAGTTCACCGGTGGTGGCGAAGTTGCCGGGCGGATAGATCAGCGCGCTCGCGACACCGAATGCGCCGTCACGCATTGCGTTGGCGGTCACGGCGCGCATCGTGTCGAGTTCGGCCGGCGTAGGATCGCCCGCAGTGAAGCCTTTCGTGTACACGCGTATCGTCGCCGCACCGATAAACGATCCCACGTTCACCGATACGCCGTGCTTCTTCATCGCGTCCAGCCAGGCACCGAAGCCGTGCGGCCCCGAGAACGTCGCCTCAGCTCTGGCCATCACCGAATCGTCATGTGATCTAAGCTGCGCCGTGGTCGCCTTCACGATGGTCGCGTTCACTGGCGCCGGCGTGCTCCCTTCGCCCAGGATCTCGGTCGTCACGCCCTGTGACACCTTGCCGGCATCGCGACCGTCACCGACGGTGAATGCAAAGGCCGATTGACCCTGAATATCGATGAACCCCGGCGAGATCACCTTTCCGGCGGCGTCGATTCGCGTGGCGGCTGTCGCGTTGCTCAGCATTCCAGGCGGTGCGATGCGCGCGATGCGATCGCCGCGAATGCCGAGATCAGCGGCAAACCAGGCATTGCCGGTGCCATCGATCACATGTCCGTTGGTGATCACGATGTCGTACGCACCGTCCGGCGCCGAGCCGCTATTGGTGCGCCGGTTTTGCGCGCCGCCGAAGTCGGACGACGAGCAGGCGCCGCACATCAGTGCGGCTGAGCCAACGAAGATTGCGATCCGCGCCAGCGGACGGACGCGGGCGGACTTGCGCATCACGGAGAGCATCGGCATGCTTGGGCAAGAGAAATTGTATACAGTTTTGTGCGCACCTATCGGTACCATCGGCGCAGACTCGCCGCAAGAGTGATTCAGATACATGCTGCAGCCTGAAGTTCTGTTCGAGATCCGCGAGCTCGTGTCGCTCGCCGACTACGACGCCTGCGTTCGGCTGCAGGACGACACATGGGGACACGGATTCTCCGAACGCGTGCCGGGCGCCATCCTGCGTGTCGCACAGAAGATCGGCGGCGTCGCGGCCGGTGCCTTCGATGCCGCCGGAGAGCTGCGCGGTTTTGTGTTCGGTATGACCGGCCTCCGCGACGGTGCCCTCGTCCATTGGTCGGACATGCTCGCCGTCCGACCGGATACGCGCGGCAGCGGACTCGCCGGCCAACTCAAGCGGTATCAGCGCGAACGCATGCGCGCGCTGGGTGTCTCGGTGATGTACTGGACCGCCGATCCCCTCGTCGCCCGGAACGCCCACTTCAACATCAACCATCTCGGCGCACTTCCCTCAGAGTACATCGAAAATATGTACGGCGACAACACTGGCAGCGTGCTCCACGGCAGCATGCCGACCGACCGCTTCGTGTATCGCTGGCAGCTCGACGCACCGCCAGCCGCGCAATCCGGCGCCGCTGATCCGGCGGACGCGAGCAGCGTCGTCGCGATTACTGTTGGAGCTGATGGTACTCCACACGCCGTGGACACCGTTCGCGCAACTGATGTGCGCGTCCATCTGCCGCACGATCTGACCGAAGTCCAGAACTCGAGCACCGCGCAGGCGCTCGCGTGGCGCGTTGCAGTGCGTGCCGCGCTCGCTATGCGGCTCGAAAATGGGTACGCAGTCACGCGCTTCGTCCGCGGTGACCGCGACACCCTGCCATACTACATGCTCTCGGCCGTTCGCTGATCTCTCGTCATTCCAACACCGCGTCCCGCATGCTCGAACTGACTTCCATCACGCTGCGTGAAATCAGGCTACCGCTGCGTGAGCCGTTTCGTATCTCGTCCGGCACAATGACCGAACGCCGCATCGGGCTGCTCGAACTTACCGATGCCAGCGGCGCAACAACGTGGAGCGAGTGCGTCGCCGACGACACGCCAAACTACACCTCCGAAACGATCGACACCGCCTGGCTCGCACTCACAAAATGGATCGCGCCACGTGTGCTCGGACGGAAGTTCGAAGCCCCGGGCGATGTCTTCGCGGTACTCGAGGAGGATTTCCGCGGACATCTGATGGCCAAAGCCGCGGTCGAGATGGGAATGTGGGGACTGGAAGCCACCCGCGTCGGCGTGCCGCTGGCGCGACTCATCGGCGGCACGCGCCCGACGATTCCGGTCGGCATCTCGCTCGGCATTCAGGAATCGCCGGCCCTTCTGGTCGAGAAGGTCCGCGGTGCGCTGGCCGAGGGCTATCGCAAGATCAAACTGAAAATCATGCCGGGCAAAGACGTCGCATACGTGCGTGCCGTGCGCGAGGCATTCCCTGACGCGCCGCTGATGGCCGACGCGAACAACGCGTACTCTGTCGACGACGCCGATGCATTGATCGCGATGGACGATCTGAACCTGATGATGTTTGAGCAGCCGTTGCACTGGGAGGACATCGTCCGGCACGCCGCGCTGCAGAAGATGCTGAAGACGCCGATCTGCCTTGACGAGTCGATCACGTCGCTGTCGCGCGCGCAGGACATGGTGACGCTCGACGCCGGCCGGCTGATCAACATCAAGCCGGGTCGTGTGGGCGGATTCGCCGAGTCGCTGGCGATTCACGACTACTGCGAAGCGAACGGCGTGCCGGTGTGGTGCGGAGGGATGCTGGAAAGCGGCATCGGCCGCGCGTACAACGTGGCGCTGGCGTCGCTGAGCAACTTTCACAAGCCCGGTGATCTCAGCCC
>JANMWU010000208.1:0-4404 GCA_031380785.1 Gemmatimonadaceae bacterium | reverse complement strand
CATTGCGGCCCATGCCCGCCGTGTGGTTGTGCTGCGTGACGGCGTGATTGCAAGCGACGACAGTGCGGAGGTGTTCCGCACCAGCCGCATGGCGTCAGGGCACTGAGCGATGCCGCTATTCGAGGCCGTCCGACTGGCGCTGCAGACCATCCGCACGCAGAAGCTGAAGAGCTTCTTCACCATGCTGGGCGTCTGCATCGGCGTCACCTTTCTCATCGCCGTCGTCAGCATCGTCGAAGGCATGAGCCGGTACATGGAAGATGACCTCGTGGGGAAACTGCTCGCGGTGAACACGTTTGAAGTGCGTTCGCGACCGAACGTGAACATCGGCAACACGACTCGCGAAATGTGGGAGGAGTACCAGCGTCGTCCGCGGCTGATGGAAACGGACGTTCCGCAGATCACTGCTGGCTTGCCGAGCGGAATAGTCTGGGCGCCGATGAGCTCGGACAACACGACCGCGACCACCGTCACCGGCCGACCGAAGAGTGTGCAGATCTACAATACGACGCGCAACTACTTCGAGATCAAGAAGATGGGTGTCACGACGGGCCGTATTTTCTCACCGCAGGAAGACGCGATGGGGTCGCTGGTGGTCGTCATCGGCAAGGATATCAAGGAACACTTCTTTCCGAACGTCGATCCGATCGGCAAGCAGCTGCGCCTCGGCAATCTGCCATACACGGTGATTGGCGTGGCTGAGTCACAGGGCAGCGCGCTCGGCATGTCATTCGACAAGTTCGCAATTGCGCCGTACACCTCGCCGCTCCGTCGTCTCACGAATCGGCAGAAAGGCGTGATCGACGCCGTGATGGTAAAAAGCCCGAACGAACAGGTGATGAATTCGACAATGGAAGATGTGCGCGAAGCGATGCGGTCGGTGCGCAAGCTGCGACCGAGTCAACCGGACAATTTCGTGCTCGAAACATCGTCGTCCGCGCTCAGCTTCTTCGCCAAGATCAAGGAATACATGGTGCTGGCGGGAGTCGTGCTGCCGGCGATCGGCCTGATCGTCGGGGCAATAGTGATCATGAACATCATGCTCGTTGCGGTGGCCGAACGCACGCGGGAGATTGGCGTGCGCAAGTCGCTTGGTGCACGCCGACGCGACATCATGGCGCAGTTCCTCGTGGAGTCGACCACGCTGTCGATTCTCGGAGCCGCCGTAGGCGTTGCGCTTGGCGCAGCGCTGGCGAAGATTATTTCGACCGTCACACCGCTGCCGGCCGCGATTGCGCTCTGGTCGGTGATCGTCGCGGTGCTGGTGGGCGCCGGCGTGGGGATCATCGCCGGCGTGTATCCCGCGTCACGCGCGAGCCGGCTCGATCCGGTTGTCGCCTTGCGTTCGGAGTGATCGCATGTCCGTAAGCTCAACCATCAACGGCACGGTCGAAGGCGTCGGCATTGCGCTGGAATCGATCCGCGCCAACAAGGTGCGCGCGGGGCTGACGATTCTCGGGGTATCCGTCGGAGTATTCGTGGTCGTTGCGATCGGTGCGATAATCACGGGCATCAACAACGCCGTCACCAAGGACCTCGCGGCCGCCGGGCCTACGACGTTCTACGTCGCACGCCAGCCGATCAGTTTCGAAGCCTGCGACGGCACGGACGATACCTGCAAGTGGCGGCACAATCCTCGCCTTACCGTCAACGACGCGGCAACGTTTCGTGCGCTGCCTTCGATCCGCGCCGTCATCACGCGGATCAACACCGGCTCGAGTGCGCGATATCGCGGCCAATACTTTTCGTCGATCGAGGTACAGGGGTTCAGCACCGATTGGCTGCTCATTGACGGCGGCGAAATCCAGGCAGGGCGATCGTGGACCGACGTTGAAAATACCGCCGGCGCTCGCGTCGTCGTCGTCAACAAGAAGATGGCCGAGAAACTGTTCGGTGACAGCGATCCGCTCGGCAAGCAGATTCAGCTCGGGGACGTCCCATTCGAGGTCATTGGCGTCTATGGGAAACCGATCAATCCTCTCGGAAGCGACAACGACGTTACGGCGTTCATTCCGATGCAGGCCGCTTTGAGCGCACTCAATGCTCGGCCGTGGTGGATTGGTATCTCTGTCCGTCCGCGAGACAACGTGACGCGCGACGAAGCCATCGACGATGTCACCGCAGCACTCCGCGGCAAGCGTCGTCTGCGCCCGGGCGTCGATAATAACTTCGCCATCATCACGCAGGACAAGATCCTCGAGACCTATAACAAGATCGTCGGCACATTCTTCATCGTCATGTTGTCACTGTCAGCCGTCGGCCTGCTCGTCGGCGGCGTTGGCGTGATCGCGATCATGATGATCAGTGTGACCGAACGCACGCGCGAAATCGGCGTACGCAAGGCGCTTGGCGCGACGAAGGGACTGATCCTTTGGCAGTTCCTGGTGGAAGCAGCGACACTCACCGGCATCGGCGGAGTGATTGGCCTTGCGCTTGGTGCGCTGGTGTCGTGGATCGTGCGAACCAACTTCCCGATTCCAGCCGAGATTCCGCTGCTCTCGGTCGTCGCGGCGATCGGTGGCAGCATCTTTACCGGCGTGCTGTTCGGCATCATTCCAGCCTTCCGCGCCGCGCGACTGGATCCTGTCGTCGCGCTGCGGTACGAGTGAGTGCCCGACGTGCTGACTGAGTCTGGCGCGCGCGATGCAGCGATTTCGGAGCATGAGCCTGACGCGCCGCCGATCGGCTGGTTTGCGCTGCGCCGGCCAGTCGGGCACTACGTCGTTGTGCTTGCGCTCGGCGCCTGCGCCTTCAATGCGCTCGACCAGGGACTGACGCAAACGCGCGAGCTGGTGCGACACATTCCCACCTCACCGGTACCTGTGATCGCGTTTCAGTTCGCGGTCGCGCTGACGTCAACCTTCGCCGCGATTGGAACGTGGCGGCGTGCGTCATGGGCCGTGCGAGCAATCGTGGCCTGGGGCGTTCTTGGCGCGACCTTCGTTGCGCTGCTCCAGCCACTGCTCGACCTGCCGCTTGAAGCGCTTCCTGGACTGCTGGCGGGCTCCGTGATGGTGCTCGCGATGGCCGCGATCTTCGCCTGGTACGTCAGGCGCGATCAGCGAAGACACTGAGCGGCTGATTCAGGCGCTCGCGTTATGATTGAAGAATGCGCCTCAACGACGTCTTCCTGACCGCATTCACGCAGCTCAGCGCGAACAAGTTTCGCGCCTTCTTCACGCTGCTCGGCATCATGGTGTCGGTGGCCTTTCTGGTCGCTGTGATCGCGATCATCAACGGCATGAACGTCTATGTCAGCGAGCAGGTCGCGGGCTCGCTGATCGGCAAGGACGTTTTCCAGGTGCGCCGCGGCCCCATCTCGCTCGGTCTGGTCGATGACGAGGCGCTGCGAAAGATCCAGAAACGGCCGCGCATCACGCTCACCGACGCCGCCGTGATCGAAGAGGCCCTGCCCGAAGCAGCGGCCATCAGCCTGCAGTCGGGCTGGCCCACGCCGCTGGCCGACGTCGAATGGCGCGATCGTACTGTGGGCAGCGCGACCGTCTTTGGTGTGACCGCCGACTTCCAGCGCGTGCAGGACTATCGCTTCGAGAGCGGCACTCCACTCACCGATCTGGATGTGAAAGAACGCCGTCGGGTGGTTGTGATCGGCAATGATATCGCAAAGAATCTTTTCGACGGTGTCGATCCGATCGGGCAGACGATCCGGCTCAAAGGCGAGCAGTACACCATTGCCGGCGTGGTGGCACCGAAAGGACGCGTGCTCGGTCAGAGCTTCGACGGCTTCATCCTGATGCCGATCACTGCCTTCGAGTCGCTGTACGGCCGTCGCCTCACTACCACGATCAGCGTGAAGATGTCCGATCCGCAAGCCATTCCGGCCGCGATGGGTCGCGCGCAGGAAGCGATGCGGCTCGCGCATCGGCTGCGGCCCGGCGAGGGCGACGATTTCAGCATCGAGACCGCAGATGCCTTGGTCGATTTCTGGAAGAAGCTGACGAAGACGCTGTTCTCCATCATTCCTGCGGTTGTCGCCATCGGCATCGTGGTTGGCGGCGTGGTGATCATGAACATCATGCTGATGTCCGTCACCGAGCGCACGCGCGAAATCGGCATTCGCATGGCGGTGGGTGCGTCACGCGGCGACATCAGGCGCCAGTTTCTCGCCGAGTCAGTCGCGGTGTCGGCGCTGGGCGGATTTCTGGGTCTGGTGCTGGGCGCATTGCTGGCGTGGCTCGTGACCACGTTCTCGCCGTTGCCGGCGCGCGTGACGCCCTGGTCGATCACGGTCGCATTGGCGCTTGGCGCCAGCGTCGGCGTGTTGTTCGGCGTCTATCCCGCCGCCCGCGCCGCACGGCTCGATCCCATTGACGCGCTGCGATCCGAGTAGCGCATGGCCGTCACGCGCACCGTCTCGCAGATCGGCCAGAACGTCGCCATCGC
>JANMWU010000204.1:0-1576 GCA_031380785.1 Gemmatimonadaceae bacterium | reverse complement strand
ACGGCACACTGCCTGACGATCGAATGCTGCATCAGGCGGTGCTGGCATACGCCTCGGATCATGGATTGCTCGGCACCGCACTGCTCTCACACGGACTGTCACTCTGGTCGCCGGGAATGCAGCTGGCATCGCTCGATCACTCGCTCTGGATGCACCGGCCATTTCGAGTAGACGAGTGGTTGCTGTACTCGATGGACAGTCCCGTCTCGGCGGGCGCGCGAGGGTTCGTGCGCGGGAGCATTTACACTGCTGACGGGGCGCTTGTGGCATCGGTGGCGCAAGAGGGACTGATGCGCGTGCGGCCGACACCATAATCATCGTTTGGATCGCCAACTGCTTTCACGCGGAGATCGCGGGGAGGCTCCTGAGGATCTCCTGCGCAGAGCTGAAAGCAGCGGTGCAGATTGGAGATCATCGAAACCACCGCCGGAGAATCGACATGGAGTCCGTTCGTCGGATGATGCACCTGCTGGTGCTGTGCGCGTTTGCCTCAGTCAGTGCTGGCCTGCTCGTAGCGCAGTCGCAGCGACCCATCGTCACCGAGTCGCTGAGCGTTGCAGGGCTTGCGGCGCCGGTGGAAGTGCGCCGCGATCGCTGGGGCGTGTCGCACATCTATGCGAAGAGTCAGCGAGATCTGTTTTTCGCGCAGGGCTTTGTGGCAGCGCAGGACCGGCTGTTTCAGATGGAGATGTGGCGTCGGCAAGGCGAGGGTCGGCTGTCCGAAGTGTTGGGACCGTCGGCGGTGCAACGCGATCGCTTCGCGCGGCTGTTCACGTATCGCGGCAACATGGCGCGCGAGTGGGCGGCGTACGGCCCCGACACAAAGGCGATCGTGAGCGCATTCGTGGCTGGCATCAATGCATACATCGCGCAGGCGGGTGATGCGCTGCCGCCGGAGTTTGCAACGCTGGCATTCAAGCCGGAACCGTGGAGAATCACCGTGCCGCTGGCGCGTGCGACAGGGCTGAGCGGAGTGTCGAACGGCTCGAGTGAAGTGTTGCGCGCCCAGCTCATCGCGGCGCTGGGACTGAAGAAAGTCGAAGAACTGATGCCCGCAGAACCCGCTCGTGCGCTCGATCCGGCGCCGGGACTGGATCTGAACGGCATCACCGCCGCATCGCTCGGCGGTTTTGGTGGCACCTTCGGCGACGTCGCGTACAACCGCATCGAAGGGTCGAACAACTGGGTCGTCAACGGCACGAAGACGAACACCGGCATGCCGATTCTCGCCAATGATCCGCACCGCGTGATCACTAATCCGGCGGTGCGCTACCTCGCGCATCTCGTCGCGCCGGGATGGAATGTGATCGGCGCTGGCGAGCCGGCCGCACCGGGTATCGCGATCGGGCACAACGATCGCATCGCGTTCGGGCTGACGGTGGTGGGAATGGATCAGCAGGATGTGTATGTCGAGACGCTGGGCCCGTGTAAGGGCGAGGCGCCATCCTCGCTGGCCTGCGTGAAGACATCGCGGGGCTGGTCGCGTATTTCGGACCACATCGATACGATTCGCGTCAGGGGCGAGTCGCCGCGGATCGTGAAACTTCAGTTCACGTCGCACGGTCCGATCGTGTCG